>NZ_DASZCQ010000228.1:0-101345 GCF_035942955.1 Actinophytocola sp.
CGGCACGACGCCGTTTCGCATGCCGATCCGCGCCACCATGGGGTCCCGGTGCTCCAGCCCCCGGGTCAACCGGCGGCCCGCGACGGCAGCCGCAGGCCGACCCGACGTGGCCTTGCGCCGAGGAAAGCGATGTCACCTCCCGGTGCGGTGGCAGGGTGGCTGGGCTTGCGCTGTCGCGCTCCGACCATGATCGCCACGAGAACCATGGCCGCGCCGCGCGCGCGGCGCGGTGTCGTTTTCGCAGACCCATGCGCGCCTTGCGCCGAGGGAAGCGATGTCACCACGCTTCCGCGCGCCGTTAGGCCGTTCCGACGATCGACTCTCGGCCGAGAAGTTGTAAGGATGCTCCCACCTCGGGACTCCCAACCTTTGACAGCTGTCGTCGACGGAGCGCAGATGAGCACGGATGCCGAACTCGTGGCCGGTGTGCTGGCCGGCGACCGGGAGGCGTTCGCGGCCGTGTACGACCGGTACGCCGACCGGTTGTACGACTTCTGCCACTCCGTGCTGCGCGATCGGCAGGACGCCGAGGACGCGGTGCAGGACACGTTCGTGCTCGTGGCGCAGCGGTTGGCCCAACTGAACGATCCGGAGCGGCTCCGGCCCTGGCTCTACGCGGTTGCGCGCAGTGTTGCGCTGCGCAGGACGAGGGCGCGCAAGCGGATCGTGCTGGACACCGAGGTGAGCGAGATGCCCGACCCGGACGCCGGTCCGCAGCGCGCCGCGGAGGTCGGCGCGCTGCGCGAGCTCGTCTGGAGCGCGGCGGCCGGGCTGTCCGAACGGGACCGTGCGCTGCTCGACCTGCACGTGCGCCAGGGCCTGGACGGGGCCGAGCTCGGCGAGGCCATGGGGGTCAGCGCCGGCCACGCCTACGTGCTGCTGACCAGGCTGCGCGACCAGGTCGAGCGCTCGCTCGGGGCACTGCTGATCGCCCGGCTCGGCCGCGACGACTGCGCCGAGCTGAGCGAGCTCCTGTCCACTTGGGACGGTCGGTTCACGCCGCTGATGCGCAAGCGGGTGGCCCGGCACGTCGACAAGTGCGCGGTGTGCGGCGAGCGCCGCCGGACCATGGTCAGCCCGATCGCCCTGCTCGCCGCCGTCCCGCTGGTCACCGCCCCGCTGGCGCTGCGCGACCGGGTGCTGGACCGGGTGGAGCTGGTCGCGTACGAACGTCCGGCGAAGCCGCCCCGGCCGTCCCGCCTGCCCATGGTCGCCGCCGCGACCACCCTGCTCGTCGCCCTCGGCCTGGCCACCTTCTGGGGACGGGTCGGCGGCCTCCCCGGCGCGCCGGTCGCCCAGGACCTGCTCCCGACGACCTCCACCCCGTCCGGCTCGACCGGCTCGACCGCCCCGACCCCGCCGTCCGCGCTGCCGCCGGCCGCCACCACGACGCCGCCGGCGACGACCACCACGACCCGGCCGGGCTCACCGCGGACGACGACCACGACCACCACGACGACCACTCCCCCGCAGCCGCCGCCCCCGCCACCCGACACGTCCCCGCCGGACATCGTGCGGCAGGCCGCGCAACATCCGCGGATCTTCGTGCCGGGGTGCCGGCCGCCCAACGTCAACTCGGTCACCGCGACCCTGGTCGACGACACCGGGGTCGCCTCCGCGATCCTGCACTGGACCGGTCCGGATCAGCAGCCGGGCTCGACCCGGATGGCGCCGCGCGGCGACGTCTGGTTCGCGCAGTTCCCGCAGTTCACCCTGTCCGGCGGAGTGGTCTGGCAGATCACCGCGACCGACGCCGCGGGCAACACCGCGACCGGACCGAAGAACACGTTCTTCGTCAGCGAATGCAGCGGCTAGGAAAGTTGTAAGGCCCTCGGGTGCCGCGGCTCCTATCCGGCGACACCACCGTCACCGAGGAGGAGCCCGTGAGCCGCACCCGAGACATCCGCCTGGCCACCATCGCCGGCCTGATCCTGATCGGCACCCTGCTGCTCGGCGCGCAGCCGGGCATCGCGGCGCCGCCGGATCCGGTCAACCCGACCGAGATCGCGCCACCGCCCGCCACCACCACGACGACCACGACCACCAACCCCAGGCCCGACGTCGACCTGCCGGCCACCGACATCGTGATCGCGCCGCCCACCACCGACCCTTCCGCCCCCACGACGCCCACCGAGACCACGGAGCCGACCCAACCCACCCCCAGCAGGACCGCGAGACCGGCCAGGCCGAAGCCGCCCACCACGCCAACCACCACCACGACGCCGGCCGGCATCCCGACGCCCAACCGGATCGACACCGGCACCGGCGGCAGCGCCGTGCCCGGCGCGCCGACCTGGCTGTTCTGGGTCGTGCCCTTGCTGGCCGTGCTGACCCTGGCCGCGGGCGTGTCCGGCTACTGGATGGCCCGGTCCGAGCAGGACCGCCGATGAGAACCGGGCGCCCGGTCCTGGTCATGCTGGCCGCGGTCGCGGCGGCCGCGGTCGCGATCGTCATCGCCGCGCGGCTCGACCGGGTGCGCGCCGACCGGCCCCCGGACCCCACCGGCACCGCGCCCGCCGCCGAGCTGGGCGCGCCGCTGCGGATCACGATCCCGGCCATCGGTGTGGACGCGCCGCTCGTCGCGGTCGGGCTGCGGCCGGACGGCGCCATGCAGACCCCCGAGTTCGGCCACGCCGGCTGGTACGACCTCGGTCCCAAGCCCGGCCAGCCGGGCCCGGCCGTCGTGGTGGCCCACGTGGACTCCGACGCAGAGGGCCCCGACGTGTTCCACCGGCTGCGCGAGCTGCACGCCGGTGATCGGGTGACCGTCCACTATCCGGAGGGCGCCCGCACCTTCGCCGTCACCGGCAAGGAGCAGGCGGCCAAGACCGAGCTGCCGGCGGCCAGGATCTGGAACGGCACCACGATGCCGGTGCTGCGCCTGATCACCTGCGGCGGCCCGTTCGACCGCAAGGCCAGCAGCTACCTCGACAACGTCATCGTCTACGCCGACCAGCTCGTGGCCTGAGTCGGCATCAGCCTTCCGTGGGCCGGGTCAGGCGCACGCGGAGTGCCCTGGCACCGAGGTAGCTCACCACGGAGGCGACGCCGACCAGCGGGATGTCGATCAGCAGGAACTCCCAGCCGATCCTGTACTCACCGGTGATGATCGTCGCCAGCGAGCCGAGCACGACCGCGAGCGTGACCCCGAGCGGGGCGCGGCGGGCCGGTTTCAGCCCACCCAGCAGCAGTCCGACCAGCAGCCCGGCGACGATCGGGAGGATCTCGTTCACGACTGGTCGCCCTCCGTGGGGCCGACCGGGGCCGGCCCGGCGGGCTGTGCGTTCAGCGCGGTCCGCGCCTCGACCGGCGGCGCTGCCGGGGCGGCGCCCGGGGTGGCCGGGATACCGGCGACCGGCGGGACGCCCGCTGCCAAACCCGCGGTGGGCGCGGGCCCGCCGTCAATGGCGCCGGCCGCGGTCGGTCCCGGCCAGGTCGCCGCCGGGGCACCCGGACCGGTCTGCGATGTGCCGGCCTAAAGTACGTACGGCAAGCTCGCGGTCCGCGACGAGGCGACCGCCCTCGTCGCGGCCCTCAACGAGTGGCTGTGACCAGCACCGCCGACGCCATGCCCGCTCCGAGGCGGCCAGCAGCTGATGAACCGCCCGACCACGCCTGAGCGCTCCGGCGTCTGACGGGAGTTACCTGTCCACGCCGGGATGTCAGGAAGACGTCAGGCAAAAGGGGTGGCCAGCCGGATCCAGCAGTACCCGCCAGCGTCCGTCGCCGGGCTGATGGGCCGGTTTGGCCGCGCCGAGTTCCAGCGCCAGCGCTTCCACCGCATCAAGGTCGTCAGCGCGGAAATCCAGATGGAACTGTTGTGGCACGTCCTGACCCGGCCACTGCGGAGCCCGGTACCCGTCAACCCGCTGGAACCCCAGATCACAGCCGGAGCCGTCCGTCAAAGCGACGAACTCGTCCGTACTGAACAGCTCGCGCATCCCGGTCAGCGCACCGTAGAAGCCCGCCAGCACCTGCGGGTCAGCACAGTCCACAGTCACCCCTCGCAGTACAGCGCCTGGCACCATTCGCTCCTTCGCGTCCGCGCGCCTGTCGCCGTACGCCGCCGCTGCACGCGATCACCGACCACACCGTACCCGCCACATCCACCACTGAAATAGCGGTTAACCCCTGCCTCACAGCAACGGGTAACTATGACCGGCGCTTTCGATACACGCCCCTAGGCGCGGGCGCGGAGGCGGCGGAGCATGCGGGCGTCCTCGAAGCCGACGGCGCGGGCGGCGGTTTCGACGGTGGCGCCGTGGCCGATGAGGTGCTCGGCGCGTTCGAGGCGCAGGATGTGCTGGTAGCGCAACGGGGTCAGGCCGGTGGCGCGGCCGAAGAGGCGGGTGACGGTGCGCTCGCTGAGGCCGGACTCGGCGGCCAGGTCGGCGAGCCGGAGCCGGTCGGTGAAGCGGGCCTCGATCAGGTCCTGGATCCGGTGCACGGCGTCGTTGAGGTGCGCCCGGTGCCGCAGCAGCGCGCTGGTCTGCGGCTCGTCACCGTTGCGGCGGGCGTAGACGACCATGTCCCGTGCGACCCGGCCGGCGGCGCCCGGCCCGTGCCGCATGGCGATCAGGTGCAGGGCCAGGTCGATGCCGCTGGCGATGCCGGCGGAGGTGACCACCCGGTCGTCGACCACGTAGAGCACGTCGCGCGCCACCCGCGCCCGCGGGTACCTGCGGGCAAGGGCGTCCTGCAGGTCGTGATGCGTGGTGCAGCGCCGGCCGTCCAGCAGCCCGGCCCTGGCGAGCGCGAACGCGCCCGCGCACACGCTGGCGACCGTGCCACCCGCGGCGTGGTGCTCGCGCAGCCGCCGCAGGGTGGGCTCGGTCAGCCGTTCGCGCCCGTCCCCGTTGGTGATCCGCCAGCCGGGAACGAGGATCAGGTCGGACCGGTCCAGCTCCGGCCATTCCACCTCGGCGCGCACCGGAAGGCCTTGCGCCGTCAGGACTTCCGGCTGCTCGGCCAGGTAGTCGAGCCGGTAGTCGTACCCGTGGCCGGCCGCGGTGCCGAACGCCTGGGCCGGCCCGGCGAGGTCGAGCAGGTGCACGTCGGGAACCAGGACGAGGACGACTCGGGGCATGATCTGGTCAGCCTACGGTCTCCAGGGCCGGTGCGCCGGTGACCTCGTCCACCGTCCGGATCGTGGCGAACCGGCCGGCGAGCATGAACTCGGTCCGGGCGAGGATGTCCTCGGTCCGCAGGGTCCGCGGATCGGCCAGCAACTCCTCCGGGGTGAGGTCCTCGGGCGCGTCCCGGTGCGCGATGGGGTTGGTCGTCGTGGCCTCGGTGACGAACGTGATCCGGTACCCGAGATCGGAGCCCACCCTGGCCGTCGTCTCGCAGCACTGCTCGGTCCGGATCCCGCTGATGATCAGCTTGCGAACGCCCCGCTCGGTGAGCAGCTGCTGCAGATTCGTCGTGGTGAAGGCGTTGTGCGAGGTCTTGGTGATCACCGGCTCCCCCGCCGCGGGCGCCAGCCCCGCCATCGGCCGGACGTGGCCGAGGGCCGGGTCGAACACCCCACCGGTGCCCGGCGCGGTGTGCAGCACCCAGATCACCGGCTGCCCGTTCGCCCTTGCGTGCTCCACCAACCGGTTCACCGCGCCCACGATGTCCGGATTGGACGTGAGCGACCAGATCGGCTGCCGGCGGAACGACTCCTGAACATCGATCACGAGAAGAGCTGTGGTCATGCCCCAAGTCTCACCCGCGCGCGGCACCGCCCGACAGGCTCGATCGAGCCCCGATGCGGACGGATCCGGTCACGGATCAGGAGCCGGTGGAGGCGAGCTCGGCAAGCAGGAGGGCCTCGGCGAGGCAGGCGCGTTCGAAGTCGGCCAGCGGCAGGCTCTCGTCGGTGGAGTGGGCCCGGCATTCCGGGTCCGCCCCGGCGCTGGTGACCAGGATCGCCGCGGCCGGGAAGGCGGCGGCGAACTCCGCGATGAACGGGATCGTGCCGCCCTGGCCGATGTCGACGACCTCGCGACCGTAGGCGGCCCGGAACGCCCGGCGGGCCGCGTCGAACATCGGCCCGCTGGCGTCGATGGCGTGCGACTGCGCGGTCCGGCCGTCGCTCACGGTCACGTGCAGGCCCCACGGAGTGTGCTGCTCCAGGTGCCGGCGCAGCGCCGCCAGCGCCCGGTCCGGGTCGTCGCCAGGGGCCAGCCGCAGGCCGACCTTGGCCCTTGCCGCCGGGGCGAGCGTGTTGGACGCGTCGGCCACCGGGGTGGCGTCGATGGCCAGCACGGTGGCCGACGGCCTGGTCCACAGCCGTTCGGCGATGCTGCCGTCGCCGATCAGCGCGACCCCGTCGAGCATGGCCGCCTCGGCGCGGAACCGGTCCTCGGGGTAGTCGAAGTCGAACGGCTTGCCGGTGAGCAGCCCGTCCACCGCGACGTTGCCCACGTCGTCGTGCAGCGTCGCCAGCAGCCGGCACAGCGCGGTCAGCGCGTCCGGGGCGACGCCGCCGAAGCCGCCGGAGTGCGCGCCGTGCCGCAGCGCGCGCAGCTCCACGACGCACGAGCACATGCCGCGCAGGCTCGTGGTGAACGACGGCGTGCCGAGCTCCACGTTGTCCGAGTCGGCCAGCACGATCACGTCGGCGGCGAGCTCGTCACGGTGCCGCTCGAGGAACGCGCCCAGCGTCGGCGACCCGATCTCCTCCTCGCCCTCGACGAACACCGTGACCCCGACCGGCGGCCGGCCGCCGTGGGCGCGCAGCGCGGCCAGGTGCGCGGCGATACCGGCCTTGTCGTCGGACGATCCGCGGCCGTAGAGCCGCCCGTCGCGCTCCACCGGCTGGAACGGCGGGCTGGTCCAGCCGGACGGGTCGCCGGTCGGCTGCACGTCGTGGTGGGCGTAGAGCAGCACGGTCGGTGCGCCGGGCGGCGCCGGGTAGCGGGCGAGCACCGCGGGCGCGCACCCCTCGACGTCGTCGAGGATCTCCACCTCGGGCATGCCGGCGTCGCGCAGCAGCGCCGCGGTCGCCTGCGCCGAGCGGAGCACCTCGCCGGCCGCGGCCGGGTCCGCGCTCACCGACGGGATGCGGATCAGGGCCTCGAGGTCGGCCCGCACTCCGGGCAGCACGTCGCGCACGGCAGCACGCAGCTCATCGCTCATGCACTCTTCTTATCAGGATCCGCTAGAGCGATCATGACAGCGCCGCGGTCCCTCCGACCGTCGCAAGTGGAAGCAATGTCACATTGCTTTCCGACCGGCGTCCCCGACCGTCAGCCGTGGCAGCGTTTGCGGTGTGCCGCGATGCGGTCGATGAGCTCGTCGGGCGAGCAACCCACGATGATCGACCGGCAGCCCGGCTCCGGGCACCGCTCGCCGAGCAGCTTTCGCGGCACCGTCTCGGTGGACAGCAGGCATTTGCCCGCAGCGAGCTCGACTCCGTCCAGCCACGGGCCGAACAGGCGTAGCAAGTCGGCCCCGACGGGCTTCTGTCTCCAACTCATTCCCCACCTCCGCACCATTCGATTGGTCCGATTGGTGCGCCACGCCATGACATCTCGTTTCCTTCCCAGCACGGGTCGCTACAGCTTGATCCGCCACGTCGTGGGGCGACACCGCCCGGAAACCGGTTCTCCACGGGGCTTTCACCGTCAACCCTGCCTCCTGGGCAGTGAATCCCATTCCGACTGCGGGGTAACCTCGATGAGGATCGGCGTGACGGGAGTCGAAACATGACGAACCTGGACCTGCTGCCGTACGACGAATATGTGGCGCGGTTACCCCGCAAACGCATGTCCGCCGGCGTTCTGCTGCGCGACGCGCGCGGCCGGGTCCTGCTGGTCGAACCGTCCTACAAGCCGCGCTGGGAGATTCCCGGCGGTGTGGTCGAAGACGGCGAGGCGCCGTGGGACACCGCCGTGCGCGAGCTGCACGAGGAGATCGGGCTGGCCCGCACGGTGGGTCGGCTGCTGGTCGTCGATCACGTCACGCCGCGCAACGGCGACAAACTGCCGGAGCGGGTCGCGTTCGTGTTCGACGGCGGCACGATCGGCGAGGGCGAGGTCGCCGAGCTGGTGTTCAGCCCGGAGATCGTGTCCGCTCGCCTCTGCACCCCCGATGACGTCCGGACCAGGGCCGAGTCGCTGCTGGCCGACCGGTTGGCCGCGGCGGTCGAGGCCGCCATCGCCGGCCAGGCCGCGTTGTGCGAGCGGGGAAAGCGCGTGGCCTGATGCCGGTTCCGTGGTCGTTGCCCGAGAATCTCGCCCGCATCCGCAAGGCGCGAGATCTCTCCCAGGAGCAGCTGGCGGCGGCCGCCGGGGTCGCGGTGGACACCGTCGCCCGCATCGAGCGCGGCGAGCGGCAGACCACCCGGCCGTCGACGGTGAACAAGCTGGCCGCCGCGCTCGGCGTCAGCCCCGCCATGCTGCTCGGGATCCTGCCCCCGGTGCGCGGGCCGGACGGGGTCGGCGTCGTCGAGTTGCGCCAGGCCATCACGGCGACCGAGGAGATCCCCGGGCTGGCCGACTTCACCGAGACCGCCGAGGTGCTGCCGCTCGAGGTGCTCGCCGGCACCGCGCACCGGGCCTGGCGGGCCTACGTGGACGGCCGGCACGGCGAGCTGCTGCACGCGCTGCCGACGCTGCTCGTCGACGCGCGCCGGCTGGCCCACGCCAGCTCGGACGACGCCAAGGCCGCCGCCCACCGGGTGCTGTCCACCGCGTACCGGCTCGGCGCCGGCATCGCCGGCCGGTTCGGGCTCGACGACCTGGCCTGGACCTCCGCCGAGCGGGCTCTGCACACCGCGCGCCTGTCCGACGCCCCCGACCTCGAGACCGCGGTGTCGCTGCGTTACCTGGTGTGGACGCTCGTCCGGCAGGGCCGGCCGGACGAGGCCGAGCGGGTCGCCGTCCGGGCCGCCGAGCGGATCGAGCCGCGGATGCTCGACAAGGACCCGGACCGGGCAGGCGTGTTCGGCAACCTGCTGTTCAACGCCGCCTCGGCCGCGCTGCGCGCCGGACGCGGGGAGCGGGCGAACGACCTGCTCGCCGTCGCGCACGCCGCCGCGGTGCGGGCCGGCCGCGACCGCGCCAGCGAGGCGGCGATCTTCGGCCCGCGGGTGGCCGCGCTGCAGGTGGTGGATCAGACCGTCCGGCTGGGCGATCCGGAGACCGCGCTGCGCCTCGCCGAGCGCCTCCCCGGGAGCACCGGCGACGTGCCCGCGTTCTGGGAGGCCGGCCACCGGCTCATGCTCGCCTCGGCCGCCGCCGAGCTGCGCAACGACCGCCTCGCGCTGGGCTACCTCGCGCAGGCCCGCGACCTGGCCCCCGACTGGGTCCAGTACCAGCCCCTCGGCGCGTCGACCATGCGCACCCTCGTCGACCGCGCCGCCCGCCGCCGCGGCGAGGATTTCGCCGCGCTGGCCGCGCACTACGGCGTGATCAGCTAGCGGCATCCCGCGCGGCCGCCGCTATTGGCTGAGCCGCTGGATTTCCGCGTAGCCGGGCGGGTTCAGCGGGATCGGCTCGCCGTCGCGGATGGCAAGCGCGGCGCCGACCGCGGCGTGCAGACCGGTGCGGTACAGCAGCGAGCCGGTGGAGATCCGCCGCACGCCCAGCTCGGCCAGGCGCCGCACGGTGTGCCGGTGTGGCAGGTACAGGATGTTGAGCGGCACGGCAATCGTGCCGAGCAGCTCGCGGATCCGGTCCTCGTCGGCAAGGCCGGGCACGAAAATCCCGTCGGCGCCGGCGGCGGTGTACCGGTCGGCACGCTCGGCCGTGGAGTCGTCGACGCCGAGCCAGTAGGTGTCGATGCGGGCGTTGACGAACAGGTCCGGGGTGGCCCGCTTGACGGCCTCGATCAGCTCGACCTGGCGGGCCGGGTCGGCGAGTGTCCCATGTGGACGACCATCCTCCAGGTTGACGCCGGCCGCACCGAGGCTCGCCAGCTCCGTGGCGAGGTCGGCCACCTCCGCGGGGTCGGCGCCGAAGCCGGCCTCGATGTCCACGGTGAACGGGCAGGGCAACCGGTGCAGCAGCCGGGCGAGCGCCACGGTCTCGGAGCGGGCCAGGCCGTGCCCATCGGGCAGGCCGTGGGCCGCGGCCACGCCGAGGCTGGTGGTGCCGATCGCGGCGAACCCCGCCTCGGCCAGCGCCGCGGCCGAGGCGTAGTCCCAGGCGTTGGGCAGCAGCAGCGGTTCGCCGGTCCTGTGCAGCTCCCGGAACGTGGTCATCGCCCCGCCTCGAGCATTCCCCGGGCAATGGCGATCGCATGCTCGCGGCCGGGGCAGGCGTGCGGGCCCGCGCCGAACGGCAGCCCGGTCAGGTCCAGCTCGATCGGCTCGCCGGCGCGCACCCGCCGGGTGATCCGGACCGGCGGATCGTCGGCCAGGGTGCGCGCCACGATCGCCCCGGCGTCGCCGGTTTCCCCGCGCCGCAAGGCATTGCGGACGAGCGCGGCGGTGGCGTCGCAGGCCTGGACGAGCAGCCCGATCCGCGCGGCCGTGGCCTCGTCCCACGTTCCGCCGCAGGCCTCGACCAGGCGGGCGACCGCATCGTCCGCTTCCGCCGTGATCTCCAGGTGCGGGTGGTACGAGCGGGCGACGGTGGCGACGCCGCCGGCCGACCCGGCCAGGCCGAGCGCACCGGCCAGCACCTCGACCGGAGCCGCGGTGCCGCGGGCGCGCTCGCGCAGCTCGGCGGTGTCCACTGTGGCCAGCAGCGCGATGGCCGTTGCGCGCCGGCGGTGATGTGCGTCACCGGTGCTGAACCGGGCGACGCCGGCGCGCAGCCAGGCGATCCCGCGCCGCGCCGGCGGCACGGTGGGCACGGCGACGTCGGGATCTTCCAGCGTGGTGCGCACCTCGACGGTTCCGGTGATCGTGGGCATGCACGCCACGGTAGGGCCCGGACGTGTCGGCGCGGACCGACCCGACGTCGTGCCTGGGTACGGTGGTCTCATGGAACCCTTGACCACCGAACGGTTGCTGGTGCGGCCCTGGGAGGTCGACGATGCCAAGGCCGCGCTGGCGATCTACGGGGCCGCGGAGGTCACCCGCTGGCTCACCCCGGTCATGGGGCAGGTCGACGACGTCACGGCCATGCGCACGTTGCTGGAGACCTGGATCGCCGAGCAACCCGAGCAACTCCCGCCGCGGGGCCGGTGGGCCGTGCAGCTGCGCGACACCGGCGAGGTGATCGGCGGCCTTGCGATCCGGTTGCTGCCGCCGTACGAGGAGGATCTCGAGCTGAGCTGGCAGCTGCGCCCGGACGCCTGGGGCCACGGCTATGCGGCCGAGGCGGCCACGGCGCTCGCGCGCTGGGCGTTCACGCAGGACATCGACGAGCTGTTCGCCGTCGCCCGGCCGACGAACACGCGGGCGATCGCCACCGCGGAGCGGATCGGGATGGTCTGGGTCGGCGAGACCACCAAGTACTACGACCTACGGTTGCAGGTGTTCCGGCTCCGCCCGACGGACATGTCCGGACAGAGTTGACGGCGTGGGGCGCGAAATCGGGTTTGCGTGTCGGTGTCTGCTGATTGACTTGTCGGCATGACGCAACGGGACAAAGCTGAGCTGTTCGGCGGTCTGCACCGTTCCGGAAGGGTGCTGATCCTGCCCAATGCCTGGGACGTGGCCAGCGCGCGCATCGTCGAGGAGGCCGGCGCCGCCGCCGTCGCCACCACCAGCGCCGGGGTCGCGTGGAGCCTCGGCGCCCCGGACGGCGGCAAGCTCGGGCGGGACGCGGCCGTGGCGGCCATCACCCGGATCGCCGACGCGGTCCGGGTCCCGGTCACCGCCGACATCGAGGGCGGCTACGCCGTCGAACCCGACGAGGTCGCCGAGAGCATCCGGCTCGTCTGGGCGGCCGGCGCCGTCGGCGTCAACCTCGAGGACGGCGCGCACGACTCCGGCCCCGCGCCGCTGCTGCCGGCCGCCGCGCACGCCGAGCGCGTCGCCGCCGCCAAGCAGGCCGCCCCGCACCTGTTCGTCAACGCCCGCATCGACACCTACCTGCGGGGCGTCGGCGACCCCGCCGACCGCCTCGCCGACGTGCTCGCCAGGGCCGCCGCCTACCTCGCCGCCGGCGCCGACGGGATCTTCGTGCCCGGCGTCCGCGACGAGAGCACCATCGCCACCCTGGTCAGGGAGATCGACGCCCCGCTCAACGTCCTGGCCGGCGCCGGCTCCCTGCCCGTCCCGACACTGGCCGACCTCGGGGTCGCCCGGGTCAGCGTGGGCGGCTCGCTCACCGAGGTCGCCTACGCCGCCGCCCGCCGCTGCGCCGAGGAGCTCCTCACCTCCGGCACCTACCGGCTGATGGACGGCGCCATGACCTACCCCGAGCTCAACGCGCTCGTCGGGCCCCGACCATGACCGACACCATCGCGTTCGGCAGCCTCCCGACCGAGGTCGGTGACGTCCTCGTCGGCGTGACCGAGCTCGGCGTCGCCGCCACCGGCTTCGGGGACTCCCCCGAGATCCGCTTCCGCATCGCCCGCCGGCTCGGCCTCCCCGCCGTCCGGGACCCCGCCCGCACCACCCCGGTGATCGCCGAGCTGGCCGGCTACTTCGCCGGCACCCTCCGTCAGTTCACTGTGGACATCGACTGGCGCTCGCTCTCCGCCACCCGCCGGCAGGTCCTGCACACCCTGCACTCCCAGGTCCCCTACGGCGAGGTCGTCACCTACGGCGGCCTCGCCCGCCTCACCCCCACACCCACCCCGATCCCCGCCCGCACCATCGGCACCATCATGGCCACCAACCCCATCCCGATCATCGTCCCGTGCCACCGCGTCGTCGCCGGCGACGGCCTCGGCGGCTTCAGTGCCGGCGACGGCGTGGAGTCCAAACGCCACCTGCTCACCCTCGAAGGCCACCTCCCACCCACCCTCTTCTGACCCCGGATATCGACCCCTCCCATGGCTGGAGTCAAGGTGGGCCCTGGATCGCGCACTCGAAGTCGAGCATCGCCTCGTATACATCGGACAGTCTAATTCGGACGAACGGCTCGTCCGCGCTGGACGATGTGGTTCGCGAGGCCGCCGGGAGACCGTTGGCGCCGAACGAGAAGTCGGTGGGCTGCTACTTCACCGCGCCCGCCGTGAGACCGGCCTGGATCTGCCGCTGGAAGATCACGTAGATGATGATCATCGGGATGATCGCCATGCTCAGCGCGGCGAACAGGCCCGGCCAGTCCGCCTCGTAGCCCGCGGTGACCGAGATGTCCGCGATGCCCTGGGTGAGCACCCACTTGTCCCGGGCGGTGGACAGCAGCACCAGCGGCAGCAGGTACTGGTTCCACTGCCCGAGCACGTTGAAGATCGTGATGCTGATCAGCCCCGGCTTGGCCATCGGCACCATGATCTGGAAGAAGGTGCGGGTGTGCGAGGCGCCGTCGATCATCGCGGCCTCGGCGACCGAGGTCGGCAGCGTCCGGAAGAACGCCGCCATGAAGAACACGGTGAACGGCAGCGAGTACGCGATGTAGACCAGGATCAGGCCGCCGTGGCTGTTGAGCCCGAACGTGGTTTCGAGGAACGAGCCGATCAGCGGCGCCTGCCCGAGGAACTCCCCCACCCGCAGCACAACGAGGAACAGCGGAACCAGCGCGAGGTAGATCGGGAAGACCAGCCCGGCGACGAACAGGAAGTAGATCATCCGGTTGCCCCGGAACGGGTACCGGGCCAGCACGTAGGCGGCCATGGAGCCGAACAGCATCGTGCCCGCGGTGCTGAACGTCACCACGATGACGCTGTTGATCATGTACTGGCCGACGTGCGCCCTCTCCCACGCCCGGCCCCAGGCGTCGAGGCGCAGCTCGCTCGGCAACGACAGCGCGCTGCCGAACAGCTCGGTGTTGGTCTTGAACGCGCCGAGGAAGGTCCACAGGATCGGCAGGATCACGGTGATCGACCAGACCACCAGCGCCACGTGCGACAGTCCGGTGAAGACATTGCGCTCGCGGCGGACGTACCGGCTGCGCGCGGGGGCGGGGCGGACCGGGGGCGGGGTCTTCGTCTGCGTGGTCGTCAGGGCCATGTCAGTACTCGATCCGCTCGCGCCGGGTGACCCGCAGGGCCAGGATGGCGAACGTGAGGGTCAGGAAGAACAACGCCACTCCCATCGCCGAGGCGTAGCCGAACCGGGAGTTGCGGAACGCCTCCTGCCAGATCTCCAGCGGTAGCACCGTGGTCGCGCCGTCCGGACCGCCGAAGTCGACCGAGAGCAGCTGCACCACGGCGAACGCGTCGAACGCGGCGATTCCCAGGTAGACCCAGGCGACCTGCAACGTGTCCCACAGCAACGGCAGCGTCACCGAGAAGAACATCCGGAACCGTCCGCACCCGTCCATCTCGGCCGACTCGTAGATCTCGGCCGGGATCGACGCCATCCCGGCCGAGAACAGCACCACGTAGAAGCCGACCGCCTGCCAGACCAGCACGCCGATGATCGACCACAGCGCCAGGTTGGGTTCCAGCAGCCAGCCGACCCGCCCCAGCCCGACCGACTCCAGCACGGCGTTCAGCGCGCCGAGGCCGTCCGGGCGGTAGATCGCCTGAAACAGCACGGCGACCAGGGCGACGGCCAGGACCTGGGGCAGGAAGAAGATCACCTTGTAGACCTTCGACCCGAAGATCCCGGTCATCCCGCCGCCCCGGCTGCCGCCCGCCACGTTGAGCAGGTAGGCAAGGAACAACGCGATGGCCAGGGTGATCAACGGCAGGGCAAGCAGCAGCACACCGTGGTGGCCGACGGCCTTCCAGAATCGGTCGCTTTGGAACAACCGCTCGAAGTTGTCGAAGCCGATGAACCTGTCCGGGCTGGCCGCGGTGCGCTTGCTGGTCATCGCCAGGTAGAACGCCTGCGCGAACGGCCAGATCACGTAGAGCCCGTACAGAAACACCGGCACCGCGAGGAAGCCGATGATGAACCGATACCTGCCCTGCCGCATGATCACTTATCCCTGTGCTGCTTGGGGATGGCCGGGTCGTTCTTGGTCTGCTTCGCCTTGTTCTCCATGTTCTCGCAGAACTGGTCCGCGGTGATCCGGCCGAACATCAGCGCGTTGGTCTGCGTGCGCAGCTCCTTCTCCAGGTCCTTCCACCAGCTCTCGATGTTGCTGAACGTCACGAGGTTGTCGCCGGCCTTGGACACGGCGTCGGCGACGCTCTTGTTGCCCGGGGACAGCGACACGCCATCGGCGGCGCCCTTGACCACAGTAAGGTTTCCGGACTTCTCGTAGAAGACCTTCGCGCCCTCCTTGGACAGCATGATCCGCATGTACTCCAGCGCGCCGGCGGTGTTCTTGCCCTTGGCCGGGATGATGTAGCCCTCACCGGCGACGGTCCGGATCGCCTCGTACGGCATCTTGTCGCTGGAGGTGACGCTGGGCGTCGGGGCCATGGCGTACTCGAAGGTGGCCGGGGTCTCCTTCTTCTGCTCGTTCTCCAGCCACGAGCCGGACGGGTACAGGCCGACCTTGCCCTGGTTCTGCAGGGTCTGCACCTCGGTGTGCTTGAGACCCTCGTGCGCCTTGTCGCCGTACGTCTGGATGATCTCGGCCCACGCCGCGGCGGACTTGCGCACCGGCTCGGCGGTCCACGCGCCGTCGTCGAGGTTGTCGAGGGCGACGATGACCTCGTTGCCGCCGATCTTCGCGGCCGAGATCATGATCATCCAGTACTGGTAGTACGACGCGTTGGCGCCGGCGTAGGAGTACGGGATGATCCCGGCCGACTTCATCTTCTCGGCAAGCGCCTTGAACTCGTCGAACGTCTTCGGCGGCGTCCAGCTGTTCTTGGCGAACAGGTTCTTGTCGTACCACAGGCCGTAGCCGATGGACACGTAGTTGAGCACGTACGGCTTGCCGTTGACCAGACCCGGCTCGATGGTGCCCGGCAGCAGCGTGTCCTTGATCTTCTTGCTCGGGTCGTCAATGGACGGCGCCTCGAGCAACGGGGTCAGGTCGAGCAGCTGACTGTCCTCGACGAGGGCGGTGTTGTCCATCAGGTTGGTGCCCGAGTTGGCGATGAAGTCCGGCGGGTCGCCGGCCGCGAACCGCGGCTGCAGCTGCTGCGAGATCTGCTGGGTGCCAACGTGCTTGATGGTCGCGTTGGGGAACTTCTTCTTGTACAGCGGCTCGTGGCCCTCGGTGGCGTAGGTCTCGCCGAGTCCGCCCGTAAAGATCACGACCTCGAGCGGCGCGTCCGCCTTCACCCCGAACGGGTTCTCCGCGTTGCCGGTGTTGGCGGGACCGGACGCGGGCGGGCTCTCACTCTCGCCACCGGTCGCGCAGGCGGAGAGCACCCCAGCGCCGGGCACGGCGAGGAACGCGGCCAGGCCAATCCCGCGCAGCATCCTGCGCCGGGAGAGGTCTGTGGTATCGCGGATGGATTCGGACATTTCCTTCTCTCTTCTCCTTCGTTGGTACGCGAGGGAACGCTAGCTGGGGCAGGGAGTCAGGGCACCGTCGAGGTGAACAGCTCGTCCTGCGCCTGTCGAAGCGCGAGCACGAGCGCACCCTCGAGCACCGGTTCGGCCGAGAGCACGGACAGCCGAACCGGTGGGCGGGGCAGGGAGATTGCGTGCAGCTCCCGCTCGATGAGTGCCCGCAGCGCCTCGCCGCCGGCAAGGGCGACGGCGCCGGTGAGCACGACGAGCGCGGGGTCGACGACCGCGACGATGGCCGCGAGGCCCATGGCCACCCGACCGGCCACATCGGACAGCGCGAAGTGCGCGCGCTGCCGGCGTTCGCCATCGCGCCCGCTGGTGAGGACGCGGGTGGCGAACCGCACGGCGGCCGCGGGATCGTGTCCGCGGAAGCCGTGCGAGCGCATGATCTTATGGACCGCCGGTCCCCCGGCGAACGCCTGCATGCCATGGTTGGCGGTGCGGCCGACGTCCCGCGCGGTGGGCGCGCCGGGCACCGGCATGTAGCCGACCTCCCCCGCCCCACCGGTCCACCCCCGGTACAGCCGCCCGTCGATGACCAACGCCATGCCGATCCCGTTACCGATCCAGACGACGGCGAAGCTCGGCGCCTCGGTGGCGACCCCGTAGGCCTGCTCGGCCTGGGCCACCAGGTTGACGTCGTTCTCCACCGCCACCGGCACGCCGAGCCCGTCGGCCAGCGTCTCGACCAGCCGCGGCACGTGCCAGCCCGACAGGTGCGGGGCGTAGAACAGCCGCCCGGTGGCGGGGTTGACCGCACCGGGCACGCCGATCACCACGCGTCCGAGCTGGGCGATGGTGATCCCGGCCGGACCGCAGGCCCCGTCGATCGCCGCGCGGACCCGCTCGACGACCTGGCCCCCGGACCGGCCGGGCGTGGCCAGCTCGTGCTCGCCGATCACCTGTCCGGTGATCTCCGCGACCCGCACGCAGATGCGGCCGGGCGTGACGTCCACCCCGGCCACGTAGCTCGCCCTCGGGTTGACCCGGTACAGCTCCGCCGTGCGGCCGGGCAACCCCTCGCGGATGCCGTCCCGCACCACCAGTCCGGACGCCTGTAGGCGGGCCAGGAGCTGGGAGGCGGTCGGCTTGGAGATGCCCGTGATGGACGCGAGCTGGGACCGGGTCAGCGGTCCGCGCTCCAGCAGGACTTCGAGCGCCGCCTTGTCGTTCATGGCTCGAAGCACGCTGGGCGTCCCGGGCATGCGAATGGTTCAGACCTCTCGTCGAGTTAGGAAACTTTCCTAACTCGGGGAGGCTAGGAAGTGTTACCGGTCACGTCAATGGTCTGGACCATACCGTTACCGCGCCGCGACCGCCACCCGGGGTCCCGAACACGCCCCGGAGTTGGGATGTTACTGGTACAGACCAATCGCCCTGACCACCTCGCGGAGCAACGGGAGCCGGGCCCGGGGAGCAAGGCCGAGATGGTAGAGGGCAAGCCCGCCCGCCCCGGCCGCGACCAGGCGGCGCACGTGCTCGGGAAGCCGGGCCGGGTCGGCCGGCGGCAGCACCGTGACGTAGGCCTCGACCGGCACGCCGAGCGCGGCGACCGCCGCCACGTCGTCGGCCGTGGCCTGCTCGGTCGGCCAGGCCGGCACCAGCACCGCGTCGACGTCCTTCACCGCGGCGGCGGTCAGACCCGGCGAGGCCCCGGCCGCCCACGGGTCGGGGTGGCCGTGCAGCGACACCGGCGCACCCGGCGCGTGCTCGGCGAGCCCCTCCAGCACCTCGGCGCGCAGCAGGTCGGTGGCGCGGTGCCGGACGGCGAGCAGCTCCGTCGCAATCTCGCGGGACAGCTCCTCGTCCGCCTTCACCGCGGCGCGCAGGGCGCCGGTCACCTGGGCCGGGTCCAGCCCCCGGTCCCGCCACGCCGACCGGCAGGCCGTGCAGCAGCACACCGACAGCAGCCGGGCGGCCAGCGGCGTCCAGGCCCCGTCGGTCTTCTCGTGGTGGCTGTTGTGCGAAAGGCCGAGCTGGCCGCACGCCTCCAGCGACACCCCGTCCACCCGCACGCCGCGCACCGCCTCACCCGCCAGGGTGGCCGCGTACTCCCGCACGTCGGGATGCGCCGGGCACAGCGCGTAGGGGTACCGGTCGCCGAAGCAGTTGATCACCGCGGGCGAGCCGGGCTCGGTGCCCAGCCGGGTGTTGTGGGTCAGCACGATCCAGGCGGAGACCCGCAGGCCGGCGTCCCGCAGCAGGGCCGCGGCGGCGGCGAACGGGTCGGCCGACGTGATCCAGTCCGGGGCCAGCGGGCGCAGCCGCCGCGACGCCCAGACCTCCGCGCGGACCGGCCGGTACAGCGCGGCGTACCGGGCGTCGATCACCTGGTGCAGCGGGTGCAGCGGGGTGGCGGCGCGGGTCGAGTGGTAGGCGGCGGCGAGCGTCACGTGGGTGATGCCCAGGTCGGTCACGCGTTCGACGAAACCCGGGTCGCCGAGCACGTCCCACGGGTAGGCATGTCCGGTGATCACCACCGCGGCAGCTTACCCACGAAGTCCGGCCGGATCGTGCGCATGTAGGTGGTGTCGTCCCGCTCCCGGACCCCGCACCGCAGGTAGTCGGCGTTCATCCGGGCCAGCGCGTCGCGGTCCAGCTCGACCCCGAGGCCGGGCCGGTTCGGCACCTCGATCGACCCGCCGGAGAACCGCAGCGGCGCGCGCACCACGTCGACGCCGCACTGCCACGGCGTGTGCGTGTCGACCGCGTAGGTCAGGTTCGGCGTGGCCGCGGCCAGGTGGGTCATCGCGGCGAGGCTGATCCCGAGGTGGCTGTTGGAGTGCATGGACACGCCGACGTCCCAGGTCCGGCAGATCGCGGCCAGCTCGGTGGCGGCGCGCAGCCCGCCCCAGTAGTGGTGATCGGCCAGCACCACGCCCACCGCGCGGCGGGCGAACGCCTCCGGCAGGTCCGCGAACTGGATCACGCACATGTTGGTGGCCAGCGGCATCGACGCGTGCGCGGCCACCTCCGCCATTCCCGCGATGCCCTCGGTCGGGTCCTCGAGGTACTCCAGCAGGCCCTCGGTCTCGGCGGCCACCTTCACCGAGGTCGGCACCGTCCAGGCGGTGTTCGGGTCCAGCCGCAGCGGGTGGTCCGGGAACTCCGTGCGCAGCGCCCGGATCGCGGCGATCTCCTGGTCCGGTGGGAACACGCCGCCCTTGAGCTTGATCGAACGGAAGCCGTACCGCTGCACCATCCGCCGGGCCTGGGCCACGATCTGATCCGGGTCGAGCGCCTCGCCCCACTCGTCCGGCTCGGCCCCGGGATGCGCCGCCCATTTGTAGAACAGGTAGGCGGAGAACGGCACCCGGTCGCGGGCCCGCCCGCCGAGCAGGTCGCACACCGGCCGATCGGTCAGCTTCCCTTGCAGGTCAAGGCAGGCCACCTCGAACGGGGAGAGCACCCTGGCCAGCGTCTTGGCCGGGCTGGAGCCGCCGGTCAACCCGTGCCGGTCCGGGACGTCGAGCCCCGCGCCCAGCGCGCCGGCCACCCGCCGGCGCAGGTCGGCCAGGTCGAACGGGTCGAGCCCGACGAGCGCCGCGGCGGCCCGGTGCAGCAGCGCCAGATGCGGCTCGTCGCCGTAGCTCTCGCCGAGGCCGACCAGCTCCCCGCCGGCGCGCAGCTCGATGATCGAGCGCAGCGCCCACGGCTGGTGCACCCCGTTGGCGTTGAGCAGCGGCGGGTCGGGGAACGCGATCGGGGTGACCACGGCTCCCCTGATCGCCGGCCGGGTGCTCATGCCACCGCCTTGATGTTCGCAAGCGCCGCGCGGCCGCGTGCGATGATCTCCTCCAGTTGAGCCAGATGCTCTGCGGTGACGTCGCGGAGGGGCGGTCGCACCGGGCCCACCGGCTGCCCGCGCAACCGTGCCCCGGCCTTGACCAGGGCCACCGCGTAGCCGGGCGTGGTCTCCCGCAGCGCGGCGAACGGCACGTAGAACTCGTCCATCAGGGTCTGCACGGTCTCGGCGTCCTCCCGTTCGACCGCGGCGTAGAACGCGGTGGCGATCTCCGGGACGAAGCACAGCACGGCCGACGAGTAGCCGTCCACACCCAGCGCGCGGTAGGCGGGCACGGACAGCTCGGCGGTCGGCAACCCGTTGAGGAAGCCGAACTCCGCGGCCCTCGGGTGCCCGCTGGTGCGCACCGCGTCGATCAGCGCGCGCATCCGGTCGAGGTCGCCCTCGCCGTCCTTGATCCCGATGACGGTGGGCAGGTCGAGCAGGGCCACCGCGGCGGCCGGGTCGAGGATCGCGTTGGCCCGCTGGTAGACCACGATCGGCAGCGGCGCGGCCGCGGCCACGTAGCGGACGAAGTCGACCATCCCGGCCGGTGGCCCGTGCACCAGGTACGGCGGCAGCAGCAGCACACCGTCCACACCGGACTCCGCGGCGACGGTTAAGAACTCGCGCGCGATCCGCGGGCCGCCGCCCACCCCGGCGAACACCGGCATCCGGCCGTCCACCACCCGACGCGCGGTGGACAGCACCTCCCGGTACTCCGCAATGGACAATGCGGTGAGCTCTCCGGTGCCACAGGCCACGAACAGCCCCGCCGGTTCGGCGGCGACGTGCGCGGCGACATGCTCGGCGAGGACCCCGGTGGCCACGGTGTCGTCCGCGGTGAACGGGGTCAGCGGGAAGGAGAGCAGTCCGGTCAGGTGCATCGTGTTCCTTTCAACCCTTGATGGCGCCGGAGGTGAGGCCGTTCATGAACTGGCGCTGCATGGCGATGAACGCGATCACCGAGGGCAGCAGGGCGAGCAGCGCCGCGGCCAGCAGCACACCCAACCCGACGTCCTCATCGGACCGCAGGGTGCGTAGCGCCAGCGGCAGCGTGAACTGGCCGGCGTCCGTGGCGACCAGCAGCGGCAGCAGGTACTGGTCCCAGATCATCGTGAAGCCGAAGATGCCGATCACGCCGAGCGCCGGCCGGCACAGCGGGAGCACCACGGAGGCGAAGATACGCAGCTCCCCCGCCCCGTCAAGGCGCGCCGCCTCCTCCAGCTCCAGCGGGATTTCCTTCATGAACTCGGCCATGACCAGGATGGAGAACCCCCACGCGCCCACCGGAACGATCATACCGAGCAGGCTGCCGGTCAGGTTCACGTGCACGAGCGGCACGTCGGCCAGCACCCCGGCAAGGGGGATCACCAGGATCTCCTCCGGCAGCATCATGGTCGACAGGATCAGCAGGAACACCAGCCGCAGGCCCGGGAACCGCTTGCGCGCCAACGCGTAGGCCGCCGAGACGCTGACCGCGATCTGCAGCAGCAGGGCACCGCCGACCACGATGAACGAGTTGAGCAGGTAGCCGAGCACCCCGCGGTCGAAGGCGACGGCGAAGTTGTCCAGCGTGAAGTCGCCCGGGATGAGGCTCAATCGGGTCGGGCTCGGCACCCGCCGGAACGCGCTGACCAGCAACATGATCAGCGGCCCGGCGAACACCACGACCAGCACGCCGTACAGCAGTACCTTGCTCACCGTCGCAACAGGACCCGAGCGCGCGGACAGGCCAAGGGCGGTGTCGGTCTGCCGGTTCATCGTCGCCACCTGGCTAACCTGACGGCCAGCGTCAGCGCCACCGTCGCCAGGAGCAACACCACGGTCCCGGCCGCGGCCAGGCCGATCTCGTTACGCTCGAACCCGATCCGGAAGATCAGCGTCATCATCACGTCGGTCGACCCGTCCGGCCCGCCGTTGGTCAGCAGGTACACCTCGGTGAAGATCCGCAGCCCACGGATGGCCGCCAGCGTGAACAGGATCGTGAACACCGGCCGCAGCGCGGGGAACGTCACGTGCCACAGTCTTCTCGCGACGCCCGCACCGTCCACTGCGGACGCTTCGTACAGGTTCCTGTCGACCCCGGCGAGCCCGGCCAGGATTATCATCATGTCGTAGGGCGCCTGCCGCCAGATCCCCACCGCGATCACCGAGGCCATCGAGGAGTCCGCGGAGTTGAGAAACTGCGAGGGCCCGAGGCCGACCCAACCCAGGATGTCGTTGATCGTGCCGTCCGGCGCCGGGAAGTAGAGGATCCGCCACACCTCCACCACGACCGCGATCGCCGTCACCACCGGCAGAAACACCGCGGTACGCACCAACCACAGGTGCCGGGCGGTACCCTCGACCAGCAGCGCCAGCGCCAAACCCACCACGATCGCGCCCCCGGTCTGTCCGACGGCCAAAATGATCGTGTTGCGGATCGCGTTGAGGAACGCCGGATCGGTCAGCACGTGCTCGTAGTTGTCCAACCCCACCCACCGGTCCCCGAGGTACGGCCGCACCTCGAGGAAGCTCATGTTGATGGCCTGCACCATCGGCACGAACTTGAACACCGCAAAAATGAGCAGCGCCGGCACCAGGAACAACCACGCGGCCACCCACGACCCCACCCGAGGGCGGAACATGCCTGCGCGAAGGCGGGACACGCCGATGTGGTGGCTGCCGCCCGGGCGTGTCCCGCCTTCCGGCAGCCGTGTTCCGGCCTCGTGCAGCCGTGTTCCGCCTTCGCGAACCACGCTCATCAACCGGCGACGCCCTGCTTGCGGAGTTCCTCGTCGAATGTGCCGGCCAGCTTGGTGAGCTGGGCCTTGACGTCGGCGTTGCAGTCGGCGATCACCGTGTTGATCGCCGCGGCCGCGTTCTGCAGGAACGGGGTCCACTCGGGCACGGACGGGACGTAGCGGCCACCCGTTTTGTAGATGGTCTCGAAGGTCTGCCAGCGGGTGTCCTTGCGCACGTCGTCGAGCTTGACCTCGGAGTTGACCGGCAGCCGGACGATGTTGCCGTCGGTGTCGCCGGCCATGCCGATCGTCTGGCCCTCCACGGAGATCGCGAACTCGGCGAAGCGCTCCTGGCCGGCCTGGTTCTTCGAGCCGGCCATCAGGTAGACGTTCTCGCCTTCGGCCAGGGAGACCGCGGTGCCGCCGGGGCCGGGCGGTGCGGGGACCACCTCGTACTTGTCCTTGCCGAGGTTCTTGTCGAACCGGGCCATGTTGTAGGGGCCGGTGAAGTAGATGCCGCCCTGGCCCTTCTCGAACATCGGGTGCGCCGGCACGGTTTCCAGGGTCACCGCGCCGGGGACGACCGATTTGTCCACACAGAACAGTTCCTGGAACCAGCGGACGGCGGCCACCGAGGCGTCGCTGCCGATCGCCGGCGCGTATTTTCCGTTGCTCTCGGACAGGAAGTCGCCGCCGCCGGACCACAGGAAGCTGGAGAAGAACCAGGCCGCGTAGCCGCGCTTGGTCGAGCCGGGCACGACGAACCCGTACGTGTCCGGCTTTCCGTTGCCGTCCGGGTCCTTCTCGGTGAATGCCTTGCCGAGCGCCCGCAGCTCGTCCCAGGTCTTGGGCTGGGCAAGGCCGAGCTTCTCGCGCCAGTCCTTGCGGATGAACAGCGCGAAGGACTGCGCCGAGAACGGCACCGCGTAGACCTTTCCGTCGGCCTGGGTGGCCGCGTTCCACGCCGACGGCGTCAGCTTGTCCTGGCCCTCGATGTCGTTGCGGTTGATCTCGCGCACGATGCCCTGCTTGACCAGGGTGCCGCGCTGCGCGGTGTCGTTGATCACGATGTCCGGCAGCTGCTTCTGCGCCGCGGCCTGCTGCAGCTTGGTCTCGAAGTCGTCGAACAGCGCGGTGACCGTGGTCTGGGTGCCGGTCTTCTCGGTGAACTTCGCGGCCAGCTCCCTGGCCGTCTTCTCGGTCGGCGATCCCGGCGGCTTGCGCACCCAGATCTGCAGCGGCGCGCCCGGGTCCTGCGCGACGTTGGCCGCGCCCTCGCTGCCACATGCCGCCGCACCGACACTCAGGAGTGCGGCTGCCAGGAGAGTGGACATACACGTCGCAGCTCGTCGGTGAGTCACGATGCGGCTCCTGTCTACATATGTGGACGTCATCCGTACATGTGATTGGCGGCATCGACACGTTAGGCCTCCGCTAACCTGGAGGTCAACAGCCGACCGGCCGAATCGAGGGCACCATGGCACAACCTCATGAGCGGACCGGCGCCGCACCCGTTCCCCTTCGTGACGTCCCGTCGGTGAAGTCCGCCGAGCGCACCGTGCGCATCCTGGAAACCCTGGCCGCCTCCCCCACCAAGCTCACCCTCGCCGAGTTGCAGGAGCGCATGGGCTACCCGCGATCATCGCTGCACGCCCTGGTCCGCACCCTGCGCGAGCTCAAATGGGTCGAGGCCGACGCCGCCGGCTCCGCGTTCGGCGTCGGACCGCACGCCCTGCTGTCCGGCACCGCGTACCTCGACCGCGACCCCGCCCTCCCCTACGCCTGCGAGGCCCTCGAGGACCTGCGCGCCGAGGTCGGCCACACCACCCACTACGCCCGCCGGGACGGGGCGCACGTCCTCTACCTGGCCAGCCGCGACCGCCGCGACTCGGTCCGGCTGTTCTCCCGGGTCGGCCGCCGGCTGCCCGCGCACCTCACCGCGCTCGGCCAGGCCCTGCTCGCCGCGCTCACCCCGGAGGAGATCGACTCGGTCCTGCCGCCGACGCTGGAGGCGCTGACCGAGAACACCATCACCGACCGCGCCGCGCTGCACGCCGAGCTCGACGTGGTCCGCTCCCGCGGCTGGGCGTTCGAGTCCGAGCAGGGCACCCCCGGCGTGGCGTGCGTCGCCGCCGTCGTCGACTACCGCATCCCGGCCACCGACGCGATCAGCTGCTCCATGCCCGCGGAGGCCGCAACCGACTCGGAGATCCACCGCATCGCCGCCGCCGTCCTCGCCCGCACCCAGGACCTGGCCACGACCCTGCGCCGTGCCGGCATCCGCTGACCGGGCCCGGGTCGCGCTGCTGATCGCCGTCCTCGTGCTCACGGTCGGGTGCTCCGTCCACAAGGCGGCGGGGCCGGCGCGCCCGCCGGCGGGGCTGCGGGACGCGCTGTCCTTCATCCACGCCAACGACATCACACGGTCCTATGTGGAGTACAGCGACGTCGCCGCGATCAACGATCTGGCCCGCGCCGATCCGGCGCGGTTCACGACCCTGCGGTCGGCCGGCCTCGGCGGTCTCGTGGCACACGCGCAGCGGATCGTGAGCCAGCTCGGGATCGACCCGGCCGGGATGCGCGTCCGGATCGCGGCGGGACCGGCGACGCACGGCGCGGGTGCCTGGTGGGGCGACTACGACCGGCAGCGGGCGGACTCCTGGTTCGCCGGCCATGCCACGCGGGAAGACGGCGGCGTGTGGCGCGCCGCCGAGGACTACCGCACCGGCCCGCTCGGCCCGGTCACCGTGGCGCGGACGGCGCCGGGCCAGTTCCTGTGGGCCAACGCCGGGGACGCGCTGGACTGGGTGGCCGCGCCGGGACGCCACGGCCTCGCCGCGGACCCGACCATCGCGGCGCTCGCGGCCTGCCTGGACGACGTGATCGCCGCGGTGATCGCGCGCGGCGACAGTCCCGGGCTCACCGGCCTCGGCGGCAACCCGGCCGTGACCTACGCCGCCGGGGTGCGCGCCGGCCCGGCCACCGACGTCACCGAAATCCTTTGTGCCACAGGACAATCCATCGGCAGCGTCGACTACGTCACCCGCGTGCTGCACGAGGCGATCTCGCCGACCGGGGAGCCCTACTCGACCGTGCTCCCCGGGGCCACCGTGCTGCGAGCCGGCTCGTCGGTCCAGGTGCGGTGGCGCCCGACCGGCTCGACGCCGGCCGGGCGCTCCCTCGACATGCTCCACAACCGCGAGCACGAGCCGATCTTCGGTGCCGCCTGATCACTGTCCAACCGCGACCTGGGACCTCCGGTGCGAGCCCGCGACGAGCCGAAGCGTGACGCCGTACCGGTTCCACGCGTTGATCGTGGCGATCGCGACCACCAGCGCGGCGAGCGTCTGCTCGTCGAACTGCTCCTTGGCCTTGTCCCACACCGCGTCGCTGACGCCCTCGGGGCCGAGCCGGGTCGCCTCCTCGGCCAGCGCGAGCGCGGCCCGCTCCTGCTCGGTGAAGTACGGCGCCTCCCGCCAGGCCACGACCGTGAACAGCCGCTCGTCGGTCTCCCCGGCCGCCTTGAGATCGTGGCTGTGCATGTCCACGCAGAACCCGCACCCGTTCAGCTGGCTCACCCGCAGCTTCACCAGCTCCTTGATCGTCGCCGGGAGCGTGCTGTTCGCGAGGAACTGCTCGAGGCCGTACATGTGCTTGTACGCCTCGGGCGCTAGCTTCGCGATGTTCATCCTCGGTTCCATGGCTCCATGTTCCCTTCCGCGTTCGTCGGTCACGCGTAGGACGACACCGCGGCCTGGGATCGTGACAGCGTGAGGATGTTGCCCGGCTCACGGTGCGAGATCGGCGAACCGGCGGCGCAGGTGCTCGGCCTGCGGCTCGCTCATCGTCAGCGCCAGCGCCCGCCGGCACGCCGCCATGGCCGGCTCGCTGTGCCCGAGGCGGCGCAGCAGCTCGGCCCGGGTGGCGTGCCACCACGGGTAGGAGTCCAGGTCCGTGATCCGGTCGACGAGCTCAAGGCCCGCCGCCGGACCGTCCCGCTCGGCCACTGCCACCGCCCGGTTGAGCCGCACGACCGAGGTGTCCTGGATGCTCAGCAGCACGTCGTACCAGGAGATGATCGCGTCCCAGTTGGTCTCGGCATAGGAGGCCGCGATCGCGTGGCATGCGGCGATCGCGGCCTGCACCACGTAGGCGTCCGGCCGGTCCCGGGTGCGCCGCAGCGCCGCGCCGACCAGCTCGACCCCCTCCTTGATCGCCTCGGCGTCCCACCGGGTCCGGTCCTGATCACCAAGCAGCACCGGCCGCCCCTCGGCGTCGACCCGGGTGCCACGCCGGGAGTCGTGCAGCAACAGCAGCGCCAGCAGGCCGAGCACGGTCGGCTCGTCCGGCATCAGCTCGGCCAGCAGCCGGGCCAGCCGGATCGCCTCTGCCGTCAGCGGGACCCGGACGAGCTCCGCGCCGGCGCCGGCCGCGTACCCCTCGTTGAAGATCAGATACACCGTGGCCGCGACCCCGGCCAGCCGCTCCGGCAGCTCATCGGCCGGCGGCACCCGGTACGGGATCCCGGCCTGCGCGATCTTCTGCTTCGCCCGGGTGAGGCGCTTGGCCATGGTCGCCTCGGGCACCATCAGCCCGCGGGCCACCTCCGCGGTGGACAACCCGCCGAGCGTCCGCAGCGCCAGCGCCACCTGCGCCTCGACCGCGAGCGCGGGATGGCAGCAGGTGAACACCAGCCGCAGCAGGTCGTCCCGGATGTCCTCGGCCGGCTCCGGGCCGGGGTCGGCGAACGTCATCGCCTCCGCCTCCTTCCCGGCCCGGCCGGCCTCACGCCGGACGATGTCGATCGCGCGCCGCTTCGCCGTGACCAGCAACCAGGCCCGCGGATTGTCCGGCACCCCGTCCCGCGACCACGTCTCCAACGCTCTGACGACGGCGTCCTGCGCCGCGTCCTCGGCAAGGTCGATGCTGCCGGTGACGCGGATCAGCGTGGCCAGGACCCGCGTCCCCTCCTCGCGCACCAGCCGCGCGACCGCGTCACCGGCGCCCATCAGCCGAACTGGATGACCGGCCGAACCTCGACCGCGCCGCCCGTCCAGGCTGCGGGGATCCGCGCGGCGGTCTTCACGGCCTCGTCCAGGTCGGCGCACTCCAGCAGGTAGAACCCGGTCAGGGCCTCCTTGGTCTCGGCGTACGGCCCGTCGCTGGTGAGCACGTCTCCGCCCTTGCCCCCGGCGACCCGCACCGTCGTCGCCGTCGCCGTCGGGTACAGCGCGTTCCCGCCCCTGATCACGGCCTCCGCCGCCATCCCGAACTCGTTGTACTCCTTGATCTCCTCGGCGTACTCCGGCAGGCTCCAGTCCACGTCCGCCGAGTAGATCAGGGCAACGTACTGCGGCATAGCTCCTCCTCGGGCTTCCGGCCGGCGCCTCTCGCCAGCCTGTCACCCTATGGACGAACGAGCACCCGCCGATCTGGACACCCGGGCGTCACGGCTTCGGTTCCACGTCGAGGTCGGGCGAGCAGAACCAGCCGCCGACGAAGGTGCGGCCGCGCTCGTCGGTGGGCGGGAGGCCCTCGGCGTAGGCCTCGGAATCGTCCTGGGGCTCGTAGCCGATCGCGCGCGCCTCGGCCAGCGAGACGATCCCGCGGGTGTTGGCCGAGACGCCCCAGACGACCCGGAACCCCGGCGCCGGCACGGAGATCGCGGCCTCGAGCAGGCGCGCGCCGTCGTCCGGGGACAGCCAGATGCCCAGCATCCGCTCGTCCTGCGGTCGCTCGAACCAGGCCCCGATCCGGATCGCGATCACGTCCAGCCCGTACTTGTCGTGGTAAAGGCTGCCGAGCGCCTCCATCGTCACCTTGCTCACGCCGTAGTAGGTGTCCGGCCGGGGAAACCGGTAGTCCGGGACCGGCGTCTCGGCCAGCGGGTGGAAGCCGACCGCGTGGTTGCTGCTGGCCAGGATCACCCGCCCGACGCCGGCGCGCCGGGCCGCCTCGAGCACGACATAGGTGCCGTGAATGTTGACGTCCAGAATCCTGTCCCACGGGCCCTCGGTGGCCTGGCCGCCCAGATGGACGATCGCGTCCACGTCGGCGCAGGCGTCGACCATCGCCGCCAGGTCGGTGATCGACGCGGTGACCGGCTCGACGGACTCGCCGTCGGCGGCGGGCGGCAGCGGCGCGATGTCCAGCAGCCGCAGCACCCGATCGGGCCTGGCCAGCCTGGGTCGCATGAGCGTGCCGACGCCACCGGCCGCGCCGGTGAGCAGAATTCGCTGGGGCAAGACGTGACTCCGATGATCGGCGGAGCGGGATCCGCCCCGGTCTTACCGCACCGGCGAAGCGTTCGCAAGGGTGGCCGGCGTCCACATATCTGGACCCGCGTGCCGCCGGCGCACGATCGATTGCAGGATGTCGGCGACCCGCACGACCGTGGTGCTCAGCAGCGACGACGAGATCCCGTGCGTGTGCTCGGTGCCGCCCTGCAGGTAGATCCCGGCGTCCAAATCGGACACCAGCCGGTAGTCGCGGTCGACCCGTACCCGGCCCGCACCGTCGAGGCGGCACGCCGTGGCCGCGTCGCCGAGCAGGGCCAGCGGATCGGCCGGCCGGTAGCCGGTCGCGTACACCAGGACGTCGCAGTCCAGCACGGACTTCGCGCGCGTGGTCATCGACTCGACCGTGGCCCGGACGCCGCCGACGGTCTCCACCACCTCCACCACGCGCGACGCGTTGTAGATCTTGAGCCGCTCGGCGCCGAGCACCTTCTCCCGGTACACCCGCCGGTAGAGCTCCTCGATCAGGTCGCTGTCTACGACCGAGTAGTTGGTGTTGGCGTGGTAGCCGAGGATCCGCTGCTTGACGTCGTCCGGCGCGGCGTAGAACTGGTCGACGGCGGCGGGATCGAAGACCCGGTTGGCGAACGGGCTGTCGTCGGCGGGGCTGTAGCCGTACCGGGAGAAGATCGCGCAGACGTCGGCATCCGGGAACCGCTCGTGCAGGAACTTGGTCACCTCGGCCGCGCTCTGCCCGGCGCCGACGACCGCGAACCGTCCGGCCGCGAGGTCGCCGAGATCGTCGATCCTGCCGAGCAGGTCGCGGTTGTGCCAGATGCGGGCGCCGAGCACCGCGCCCTCCGGCAGGTTCGGCTCGAGGCCGAGGCCGAGCACGAGGTTGCGGGCACGGAACGGCACGGACCGTTCGCCGGTCCCGGCCGTCACCTCGAAACCGCCCGGCAGCGGGCGCACCGCCGTGACCTCGTGGCCGTACCGGACCCGGTCGGCGAACCGCGCCGCGGCCCATTCCAGGTAGTCGTGGAACTCCACCCGCAGCGGGAAAAGCGACTTGTGGTTGACGAAGTCGATCAATCGCCCCCGGCCGTGCAGGTAGGCCAGGAAGCTGAACTCGCTCGTGGGGTTCCGCAGGGTCACCAGGTCCTTGAGGAAGGACACCTGCATGGTGGCGTCGTCGATGAGCATGCCGCGGTGCCAGCCGAACCTCGGTTGGCGCTCGAGGAACAACGCGCTCAGGGGGGTTTCGGCGTCCCGGTTGTGCTCGTCGAGCGCGATCGCCAGCGCGAGATTGGACGGTCCGAAGCCAACTCCGACCACGTCGTACATCGGCACCCCCGGGTCGCCCGGTCGCATGTGAAGTAAGGCTAACCTAACATCGATCACTGGAGTAGGGGTAGGTCACCGACCTCACCGACGAGCGAGGAGCGAGGGAGCGGGGATGCGCGTCGCCATGTTCGGGTACCAGACCTGGGGCTATCGGACCCTCGAGGCGCTGCTGGCCGCGCCGCACGAGGTGGCGCTCGCGGTCACGCATCCGGAAAGCGATCACGCCTACGAGAAGATCTGGGCCGACTCCGTTGCGGATCTGGCCGAGCGGCACGGGGTTCCGGTGCTCCTGCGGTCCCGCCCGGACGACGAGCTCGTGCACCGGCTCGAGGAGGCCGAGCTCGACCTCATCGTGGCCAACAACTGGCGCACCTGGCTGCCGCCGCAGATCTTCACGCTGCCCCGGCACGGCACCCTGAACGTGCACGACTCCCTGCTGCCGGCCTACGCCGGCTTCTCCCCGCTGATCTGGGCGCTGATCAACGGCGAGCGCGAGGTCGGCGTCACCGCGCACATGATGAACTCCGACCTCGACGCCGGCGACATCGTGGTGCAGCACGCCGTGCCGGTATCCGACACCGACACGGCCACGGACCTGTTCCACAAGACCGTGGCCCTGATCGCCCCGGTCACCACCGAGGCCCTCGCGCTGATCGCGTCCGGCCGGACCGACTGGACGCCCCAGGATCGCGGCAAGGCCACGTTCTTCCACAAGCGGTCCATTGAGGACAGTCGGATCGACTGGACCTGGACCGCCGAGGACCTCGAGCGCCTCGTCCGCGCCCAGTCCGACCCCTACCCCAACGCCTTCACCTTCCACCGCGGCAAGCGGATCCGCGTGGTGTCCGCCGCGGTCTCCCGCCGCCGCTACGGCGGAACCCCCGGCCGCATCTTCATCCGCGAGGACGACGGCGTGGTGATCGTCGCCGGCCCGGACGCCCGCCGCGGCCACAACCACGGCCTGCTGATCAAGCGCGTCCGCACCGACGACGGGCGGGAACTGCCCGCCACCGAGTACTTCCGCACCATGGGCGGCTACCTGACCTGAACCTCCTGCGCCCGCGCCGTCTTCGCCGTGGAGTCCCGGCCGAGCGCGCGGTAGGCACGCATCCGCTCCTCCGCGAAGACCTGCGTCGTCGTCCTGTGGTACGCAAGCCGGGATCCCGTCCAGCGTGGTCGATCAGGAAGCCCGCGGTGTCGGCGGTGGGCCCGAGGCAGATCCCCATGCCGTCCGGAGCGGCTACTGTCGGCGCGTGGCCGAGCGCAAGGTGGTTGGGGAGCGGACGATTCGGATGCCCGAGGTCGAGGGCGCCGAGCTGGCCGGCGGGGTGGCGGACTTCGCCGGCGAGTTCGAGTGGGACTCGGCGCGGGTGGAGGGGGTGACCAGGCCGAGGTGGCCGGTGAGGGGACCATCAGCACCGCGATCGTGGAGCGGGTCGACCTGTCGGGAGCCAAGCTCGGCCCGCTCACGCTCACCGATGTGGTGCTGCGCAGCGTCGAGCTGTCCAACGCCTCGCTGCAGCAGGTGGTGGCGCGCCGGGTCGAGCTGCGAACGTGCCGCGCGATGGGATTGCGGTTGTCGCTGGAGCTGGCGACGGACCTTGTCGTCGAGGACTGCCGGTTGGACTACGGGCTGCTGCACATCGAGAAGGTCAAGGGGGTGGCCGTGTTCCTCGGATGCTCGTTCCGCGAGGCCACGATCAGCGGCGATCTGTCCAATGTGGTCTTCGCCGACTGCGACTTCATCGACACCGAGTTCCGCGCCACCCGCGCGTCGAACTGTGACCTGCGCACCTCCCGCTTCACCACCGCCCGCGGCCTACTCTCCTTGCGTGGCGCCACCATCGGCCCCGAACAGGCGGTGGCGGTGTCCAACCTGATCGCCGCGGAAGCCGGTCTGATCGTGGAAGGTTGAGATGGAAAGCGATCCCCGACACGTCGTCGAAGCGGGCTACGACCAGATCGCCGGCGGATACCTCGACTGGGGCAACGAGATCGACGACGCCCCGCGCATGCGGTTTCTCGAGGACTTGTTGGCCCGGCTGCGTACACCGGCCGCCGTGCTCGACCTCGGCTGCGGCTCCGGGATCCCGTGCACGGCGGCACTCGCCGAGCAGCACGACGTGCTGGGCGTCGACATCTCGGCGGGGCAGCTCGAGCTCGCCCGACGCATGGTTCCGCGGGCCCGTTTCCGCAAGGAGGACATGACCGCGCTGCGGTTCCCCGCGGGCAGCTTCGACGCCGTGACCGCGTTCTACTCGATCGGGCACGTGCCAAGACACGAGCACGCCGCGCTGTACGAGCGGATCACTCGATGGCTGCGCCCCGGTGGGCTGTTTCTCGCCGCCTTGGCCTGCGATAGCGCCGACGGTGTCGAGGACGACTGGCTCGGCGCCCCCATGTACTTCAGCAGCCACGACCCGGCGACCAACCGTGAGCTGCTCCGGCAGGCCGGCCTCACCCTGCTCGTCGACGAGCTGGTGACCATCCAGGAACCCGAAGGCGCGGCGACCTTCCAGTGGGTGATCGCGCAGCGTTGACCGGCGGCGGGGGCGGTCGGGTCGGCATGGATAGCCTGGGACGGTGGACCCGTCAGCCGCGACACCGTCGATTCGAGCCATGGCCGATCTGGCCACCCCCATGTCCATCCGGGTGGCCGCGACGCTCGGCCTGGCCGAGCGCGCGGGCGGCGCGGGAGCAACCGCGGAGCGACTCGCGGCCGAGACCGGAACCGTTCCGTCGGCCCTGCGCTGCTTGCTTGATCATCTGGTCGCGGTCGGCGTCTTCGACCTCGATGCGGAGTCCGGCCACTATCGACCCACCAGCCTCGGCGCCCAGCTGAGCGAGGACGCCCCGGAAGGGATCAAGCCCCTGCTCGACATCAACCGCGCCGGCGGTCGCGCCGACCTCGCCTTCGTCGACCTGCTCGAGACGATCACCACCGGCGCTTCGGCCTACGCGCACCGATACGGGCGGGATTTCTGGGCGGACCTCGACGCCAGGCCGGAGTTGCGGCGCTCGTTCGACGCCCAGATGAGCTGGCGATTCCGGGTGCAGGCCCCGCAGATCGCGCAACGCTTCGACTGGAGCCGCTTCACCGAGATCCTCGACGTCGGCGGGGGCGATGGCACGGTGCTCGCCGCGATCCTGCACGCCCGCCCCGGTCTCCGCGGACGGGTCCTGGATCTGGCGCCCACGACGACCGCCGCGGCCGACAGGTTCGCGGCAGCCGGACTCGATGATCGGGCCGGCACCGTTTCCGGCAGCTTCTTCGACCCGCTGCCCGTGGGGGCCGACGCCTATCTTCTGTCCGACATCCTGCACGACTGGGACGACGACCACGCCCGCAAGATCCTGGCCGGATGCCGTCGGGCCGCCGCACCGAACGGCACCGTCGTGGTGATCGAGCCGCTGCGGGGTCAGGGGGCCGGCACCGCGATGGACCTGTTCATGCTGATGTGCTTCGGCGGCCGGGAACGGACCGTCGACGAGCTCGCCGGACTCGCCGCCGACTGCGGGCTCACGCTCCGCGGCTGCAGTCCCGTGGCGGAAGGCCGCACGGCACTGGAGTTCACGGTCGCTCGCCGGCGACCAGCGTGGTGATCACGTCGATCTCGGCGATGCGGGAGGGGTCGACGCGGCGCGGATCGTCGCCCAGCACCACGAGATCGGCGTGCTTGCCCGGGGTGACGGAGCCGAGGACGCTCTCCCAGCGGCAGGCGTGGGCGGCGTTGCTGGTGTAGGCGCGGAGGGCGGCGTCGACGGTGACCGGCTCGTCGGGTCCGATGAGCCGGCCGGAGGACGACGTGCGGGTGACCATGAACTGGATGGCGCGCAGCGGAGCGCCGGGGGTGACCGGGCGGTCGGAGCTGGCGACCAGCGGGATGCCGTGGTTCAGGAACGACTTGCCGCGGTAGAGCCAGGCCATCCGATCCTCGCCCATGATGGCCGCGTAGTCGTCGCCGAAGTACCACAGAAAGCTCGGCTGGACCACGGCGGTGGCGCCGACAGCGGCGAAGCGGGGAAGCTGGTCGGGGCGAACCAGGCCGGCGTGCTCGATGCGGTGGCGCGCGTCCGGGCGCGGGTGGGCCGTCTGGGCGGCCTCGAGCGCGTCGAGGGCGAGGTCGACGGCACGGTCGCCGATGGCGTGGATGGCGAGCTGCCAACCGGCGCGGTGGCCGTCGCGCACGTAGCCGTGGATCACGTCGGGGTCGGTGAACAGGTCGCCGCTGTGGTCGGAGCCGGCGTACGGGGCGGAAAGGGCGGCGGTGCGCGGGCCCATGCCGCCGTCGGTGAACATCTTGATGGCGCCCAGGGACAGGCGGTCGCCGCCGAAACCGGTGCGCAGGCCGAGGTCGATGCCGCGGGCGATGCCGTCGGACGGGTGGGTGGCCAGCGGGTGCAGGGCTTCGGCGGCCACCATCAGGCGGACGCGGATCGGCAGCCGGCCGGTGTCGGCGAGCAGCTGGAACGCGGCGGCCTCCGCGCCGCTGTAGCTGATCAGTCCACCGTGGACACCGATCCCGGCTTCGGCTGCGGCGGTCACGCCTTCCGAACGGCAGGTGCGCGCGGACCGTTCGATCGCGTCGGCGATCTCGGCGACCGGATACGGCGGGCGCACGCCGCGCATCGCGGTCAGGCCGGCGTCGCCGAGCAGCCCGTTGTCGTGCGGCACGCCGGGAAGCCGGTCAAGCACGGCGGTGTTGACGACCCCGGCGTGACCGGACGTGTGCAGCAGCACGACGTGGCGGCCCCGGCTGATCGGGTCCAGCTCGGCGGCGGTGAGGTGGCGGCCGAGCACCCGCTGGTCGTAGCCGTGGATCTCCACCCACTCGCCGGCCGGCCGGGCTGCCGCGGCGTCGGCGATGATCGCGAGCGCGTCGTCGACGCGGGTGGCGCCGGCGATGGTGACGCCGCCTTCGGTGAGCCCGGCCCAGGTCAGGTGGACGTGCGCGTCGATGAATCCGGGTAGGACGGTCGCACCCTGAAGATCGGAGACGTGCGCCGCGGGCAGCGCGGCGACGGCGTCGTCCAGACCCACGATGCGACCCCGCCAGATGCCGATCTCGCGCGCGGCGGGGTACGCCGGGTCCATCGTGATGACGTTGGCGTTGGTCAGGCGAAGGTCGAGCATCAGTTGTTGAAACCCGCGCGGCGCAAGGCATCCGCCATCGAGCCGCCGGCCGGCGCGGGACCGCGGGGCTTGCGGTCCTGGCGGGACGGACGCGGACCTTTCGGCGCCGCGGGTTTGCCCGGCTCGTCGTCGAGGCGCAGGGTGAGGCCGATGCGTTTGCGGGCCACGTCGACGTCGAGGACCTTGACCCGGACCACGTCGCCGGGCTTGACGACGTCGCGCGGATCCTTGACGAAGTTGCGGGACATCGCCGAGACGTGGACCAGCCCGTCCTGGTGCACGCCTACGTCGACGAACGCGCCGAACGCCGCGACGTTGGTGACCACGCCCTCCAGGACCATGCCGGGCCGCAGGTCGGAGATCTTGTCCACGCCCTCGGCGAAGGTGGCGGTCTTGAACGCCGGGCGGGGGTCGCGACCCGGCTTCTCCAACTCGGCCAGGATGTCGGTCACCGTTGGCAAGCCGAACGTGTCGTCCACAAAGGACGATGGGTCGAGCTTGCGCAGCACCCCGGTGTTGCCGATGAGCTTGGTCAGGTCGCCGCCGGTGGCCTTGAGGATGCGGCGGACCACCGGATAGGCCTCGGGGTGCACGGCCGAGGAGTCAAGCGGGTCGTCGCCGCCGGGGATGCGCAGGAAGCCGGCGCACTGCTCGAACGCCTTGGGCCCCAGGCGTGGCACGTCCTTCAGCGCCCGGCGAGTCCGGAATGGACCGTTGCCGTCGCGGTGCGCCACGATCTGGGCGGCAAGCCCCTCGCCGATGCCGGAGACGCGGGTGAGCAGCGGCGCGGAGGCGGTGTTGACATCGACACCGACCGCGTTGACGCAGTCCTCGACGACCGCGTCGAGCGAGCGGGACAGCATCGACTCGGGCACATCATGTTGGTACTGCCCGACTCCGATGGACTTGGGGTCGATCTTGACCAGCTCGGCGAGCGGGTCCTGGAGGCGTCGGGCGATGGAGACCGCGCCGCGCAGCGACACGTCCAGGCCGGGCAGTTCCTGGGCGGCGTAGGCGGACGCCGAGTAGACCGAGGCTCCCGCCTCGGACACGACGACCTTGGTGAGCTTCGGGTTGAGCTTGATCAGCTCGCCGGCGAGCTTGTCGGTCTCCCGCGACGCGGTGCCGTTGCCGATCGCGATCAGCTCGACGTCGTGCCGCTCGGCCAGCGCGGCCAGCACCGCGAGCGCCTCGTCCCAGCGCTGCTGCGGCTGGTGCGGGTAGATCGTCTCGGTGGCGACCACCTTGCCGGTGCGGTCGACGACGGCCACCTTCACCCCGGTGCGGTAGCCGGGGTCGAGGCCCATCGTGGCCCGGGTGCCCGCCGGCGCGGCGAGCAGCAGGTCGCGCAGGTTGGCGGCGAACACCCGGACGGCCTCCTCCTCGGCGGCCTGACGCAGGCGCATCCGCAGGTCGACGTCGAGGCGGACCAGGATCCGGGCGCGCCAGGCGAGCCGGACGGTGTCCAGCAGCCAGCGGTCGGCCGGGCGGCCGCGATCGGCGATGCGGAAGTGGCTGGCGATGGTCCGCTCGTAGTCGCTCGGGCCGAGAGGATCCTCGGAGTCGTCGGGTCGCAGGGTGAGGTCGAGGATCTCCTCCTTCTCACCGCGGAACATGGCCAGGATCCGGTGCGACGGGAGCTTGGTGAGCGGCTCGGACCAGTCGAAGTAGTCGGCGAACTTGGCGCCGGCCTCCTGCTTGCCGTCGCGGACCTTGGACGACAGCCGGCCGGTGGTCCACATCCGCTCGCGCAGGGCGCCGATCAGGTCGGCGTCCTCGGCGAACTGCTCGATCAGGATGGCCCTGGCCCCGTCGAGGGCGGCCGCGGCGTCGGCCACGCCCAGCTCATCGTCGACGAAGGCCGCGGCCTCGGTCTGCGGGTCGCGGGTGGGGTCGCCGAGCAGGAGATCGGCGAGCGGCTGCAGGCCGGCCTCGCGGGCGATCTGCGCCTTGGTGCGCCGCTTGGGCTTGTACGGCAGGTAGATGTCCTCGAGGCGGGCCTTGGAGTCGGCCGCCATGATCCGGGCGGTCAGCTCGTCGGTGAGCTTGCCCTGCTCGCGGATCGAGTCGAGGATCGCGGTCCGGCGTTCCTCCAGCTCACGCAGGTAGCGCAGGCGTTCCTCGAGCGTGCGCAGCTGCTGGTCGTCCAGGCTGCCGGTGACCTCCTTGCGGTACCGGGCGATGAACGGGACCGTCGCACCCCCGTCGAGCAGCTCGACCGCCGCCGTGACCTGCCGTTCGCGGACGCCGAGCTCCTCGGCGAGCCGCTCATGAATCGATTGCACCCGAGCATTCTGCAACGAGCCGCCGCCAGGCCGGCACCGGCACGCGCAGCACTCCCCCACCCGGGTTCTTCGAGTCCCGCATGGCCACCCCCACCTCGGCGAACGCCACCTCCACGCAGGAGCCCCCACCTTGGTTGCTAAAGCTGCTCTTCCTCCACGCGGTGGCCGGCATTCCGCTCGCTCCCTCGGTCGTACACGTTTGCCAGGGCGGCAATCACCTCCCGTGATTGTCCCTCATCCAGGGCGACGTCGGCGATGGTCCTGAGGAGGGTGCGGTAGGGCTTGACGTACTCCTGGTCTTCCAGGAACAGCCCCGTAGCGTAGTTGTCCAGGTACACCAGCGGTCGGTGCTCGGCGTATTCGAGCAGCTGGAATGATCCGCCGAATGCCGAATGCTCCCCGGCGGCCCACGGCACGACCCGTACCGTGACATGGTCGAGCGCGGCGAGCAGGACAATCTGGAGCATCTGCTCATGCATGACCTTCGGGCCACCCACCTGCAGGAGCAACGCCTGCTCGTGCACGAAGAACGTGAACCGGGCCGGCCGCTCCAGGTGCAGGATTCGCTGCCGCCGCATCCTGATGTCCACGCACTCTTGGACACTCTCCGGGCTTCGCCAGCGCTCGGTCGCGATCCACGCGCGTGCATAGTCGGCGGTCTGCAGCAAACCGTGCACGACTAGCGGATCGTAGGTGGTGGTCCTGGCCGCGGTGGACTCGTGATAGATCAGCGACTTGAGCGAGTCCGGCAGCCACTCGCCGTGCGGGCTGAGCCAGTAGCCGAGGTCGCGCATCGCCTGGCGGCACAGGTCCATCAGCTCGCCAGCCTGGGCGGGATAGATGCCGCAGCTCACCAGATAGTCCAACAGCTCGAGATCGGTGACATTGTGGTGCCCACTCTCCATCCGCGACACCTTCGACGGCGGCCATTGGTTCACGCGCGCCACCTGCAAACCGGACATACCGGCCGCCTGCCGGCATTGCCGTAGCCGCTGGCCCAGCTCCCGGTACGACGCCCTGGCATTCGATCGACCCATGCCCGACACGCTAGGAGCCACCGGGCCACCGTCCTACCGGGACACGCGAAAGTCCACCCCAACGGATCAGTGGTGCACCGTTGTTGCCGGGTAGGCAAAGGACGGCCTGCTATTGCGGCGCGTAATCAGCGCCATTCCAAGAGTAGACCGTCTGCGTGACAGTGCCGTCCGCACAATCTGGAGTGCAGTCATTCTTGGATAGTTCAATCAGAAAGTTACCGCGCTGGTCGGTGTCGATGAGCCGTGCACCGTAGAAGCGGCCGGGATCGTTGACCTCAGGGTCGGGAAGAGTGGAGAAGTCCTCGAACCCGTCAGCAACCGGCCGAAGTACCACGACTCCATCGTATCGCCCCGGGTTGAACTCGATGAAGAGGTTGCCAGATTTGTCGGAGTGCGGATAGGAAAGGCCGATATCGAGCCAGTCAGCAGAGTAAGACCATCGGACCTGGTGGGTAGGGTCAAGAACAACGATATGTGCTACCGGTGGGCCCAGTTCCAGCGTCAAGGCCGTGAGCAACGTGCTCGATCCCCAGATGGGATGCGCAAAGGACACTTTCCCGGTGATGACGCATGGAGCTGAACAGATGCCGAGTTGGCGCAGACGCTGGTTACCAACAGACGATGGCCGCCCATGATCTGACTTGTCACGCGCAAGTGATTCGATGATGCAGTCCGTGACCTGATTCACCAGTCGCGTTGTACGCATAAGCTCCTCGTCGGACGTTGGTTGACTCCCGTCGCCCTCCGGCATAGGCGATTCATAGGTCCCAAACTCGTGGTCGTAGGAGACATATACGGTCTCGGACTCAGGGAAGTCAAACCTCGTCCTACTACGCGTGGCGCTAGGCGAGACCTGAACGTCCACGACCTGGATCGACTGCCGGCCTGGCTGGTGAAACGCACGATAGGCTTGCTCAACTGTGAGATCGCCCGAGGCGAGCGGGCTGTACTGTGTGAAGTTGAACGCCAACTCGATATAACAAAGGGTGCCATCTCCCGCCGGGGCGACGGCATGGATCTGCAGCAGGTTACCTATACCTTCAGTGCCGTCTCGTTGCGTGGTTAACAACCGACTCAGCAGCAGTTGAGGTCTCGTCAGCTCCTCTAACGCCCATTCGTGGTCCATGGTTGTGATGATTCCACCTTGGTTGCGAGTTCGAGAATCCTCGCGAAAAGGCCTTTCTGCGGCGGACACGAGGATACGGCGGGCCGAGGTGTAGGCCGCGGTAACCATGTGATCTGTCGCGGTCGCGGCGAAGACCCGCTCGTCCTCCCCCGCTCGTACCACACCGCTACTTGCGCTGCATGTGAGAGCGACGGCCACCACAATCACCGTGAATCTAACCTGCATCCCATGACCTCCAGCGCTGAACGGAGCGAGCTACTTTTTCGGCAGGGCAAGCTCGCCCGTCGTATTGGCAATGCTTGTCAACTCGAACGGTGCTCCATTGTTGTCGACCTTGACGACCTGCAATTCATCGCTTGGCAGCAGCAGGTCAAGCTCAATGACCCAATAGCAATGACAGCGTTGCGTCCGCGCCCGAACCGAGAACCCCTCCGGGTCGACCTGGGAGATACGAAGGGGGAAGTCCCACTCGGCACCCTTGGTAATCTTCGGTGGCGTCGTGTCGAGGTCAACATACAACTGCCGTATCGGTTGTCCTCCACCGCCAACTGGTGGCACGATCCGGGTGCCTCTCATCGGCGGCTCACGGCGAACCACCTCGACGCGCACATTGACGATGACGGTTGGTTCCGCCAGGCCGCTACGAGCGAGGAAGTTCACGTCCAGGCGCTCGGCACGAACGCCGCGATGCTCCTTGACCCAAGCTTCGAATGGCGCGGGTTCTTGATCATCGTAAACCGGCGGCTGCTCGAGGCTGGCAAGATCTTCTGGAACCACCAAGTCGGGCGAGGCAATTTGCCCGGTGCTGAAGTCGATCGGCGAGAGCTGGATGCTGATTGGGTCTCTGGCTGCGGATTTGAAGGGGTCGATGATAACCAGGGCCGCTGTCAATACTGTCACGGCCGCGATACCCGTGGCCACGACAATGGACCGGGGTCTTCGCATCATGCGCGCTCTCGGAGCCGTATCTGGCTCTGGCCGGTCGGCCGTGTCTCGCGACTCCGCCCCGTCGTCGCCCGCTCGGACATCCCTCTGCACGGGCTCGTGGCCAGCAGCGAGAATCTGTTGCACTATCTGGTCGATGGCGTGGTTGAGGTACCGCCGGCTCGTGCGAGCGTTGACCCGGTACGACTCGGGGACCTGCTCACTGGCAAGCCATTCTCGCCGGGCGGTGATGTCCGAGTCCTCGAGATAAGCATGCGCCGGGTCGAGCAGGGCGTTGAAGCTCACCAACACCGCGTGAGCGTACGTGCGTGGCGATTTCCCTCGGGGAGGCGTCAGGTTCTCGACATGAACCCGGAGATTACCGACGATGGCGTCGCGTACCGCTGAGCGCAGCCTTGAGCGATCTGCGATGCCGGGCTCTGTGAGGTTCAGTCCCCAATGCCTGCGCAGCTCACCAAGTTCGCCGCCGAGCGCCTCCACGAGATCTTTGCGCTGAACCCCTCGACCCTGAGCCAGTTTCTGCAAGGCGAGCCGCAACTCGGACCTGCGCCGTAAGCCGTCACCGTCGCCATGGTCCACCGAGCTGTCCTGCCTTGGATCCGGAAGTCATTGATCGGCGACGGATTATACATGTCCTCCGAGATCACTCGGCTGACCCCGTCTTGTGGCCACAAAGATTTGCTGACCAGCCACGGTGCACTGGCCACCCGCCGGCCAATGGCCAATCGGTTGATCTTTGCGTGCGCCTCGTGGTCCCGTCGTACGGCAGCCAGATCCAGCTGCGACTCGTCACCACCCTGAGAGGTCTCCGTGATCTATCTGCTCACCATCGCACTGGCTCTCCTTCTCGGCTTCCAGTCAGGCTGGCTCGCGTCGACCAGATTCCCCCGGCGCCGGCTCCTCACTTCTGGTCGTCCCGTCCATCTTTTCCCGGAGGCTGCGCGGGCGCATGTCCGTCCAGTTCGTTTCGATGTACGACAGGCAGGCGTCGCGGGTGGCCTCGCCGAAGACCTTGGTCCATCCGGCCGGGATGTCGGCGAAGGTGGGCCAGAGGCTGTGCTGGTCCTCGTCGTTGACCAGCACCAGGTAGGGGGCGTCGGGGGACTCGAAGGGGTTGGTCATGGTGGCTCCTAGACGGTGATGTCGGTGCGGGACCGCTTGACCACGTCGGTGAGCTGGCGGATCACCGGCGTGGCGAGCTGGTGGTTGAAGCGGGGCTCGGCCGACCACGCGCCGAGCTGACCGGCGCGCACGGCGGGAAGTTGTTGCCAGGTGGGGAACTCAGCCATCTGTTGCTGGGTCAGGGAGAACGAGCGGGAGTCGGTGAGAATCAGGTCGGCGGGGTACTTCGCGACCTGCTCCCAGCTCAGCTGCTCCCACCAGTCCTCGGAGCCACCGCCGGACACGATGTCGAGGCCGAGCTCGCGGTAGTAGGCCAGGTCGGCGAAGAACTCCGGCTTGGCCACGTAGATGCCGTCCTTGTCGGCGTATACCACGAGCACCTTCAGGCCGGCCCGCTCCGCGGCGGCCTTGCGCAGCTCGTCGGAGGCCCGCTGGAACTCGTCGCGCGCGGCGGTGTCGACGGTTCCGCCGAGCGCCGTGGCGAGCTGGGTGTACCGGTCGATGACCTTGGGCAGGGTCACCTTGTACTCGCTGAGCGCGAGGATCGGTGCGACCTGCTGGATCTTCGTGCCGACCTCGGGGGTGATCGCCCATAGGTTCGTGGGCTCGGGGCCGGTCAGTCCGGTAACGACCAGATCGGGATCGAGCGAGATGAACTTCTCGATGTTGAAGTCGTCCCAGGCGTTGCCGACCGACTGGACCGTGCTCAAATCGAGGTTGCCAGCTTGGATCTCCTTGCCCCCGTCCCCCGTCTTCTGCGGTCCGAACGCGCCGATCGGGCGCACCCCGAGGTCCCACAGGGCGGCCGCGGAGCTGACGTAGGCGACGATCCGCTGCGGCCGGCCGTCCCGGGTGATCTTCAGGCCGCGGTCGTCGGTGAACTCCCACGGACCGCTTGCCGATGCCGCGAGCCCGGAATCGTTACCACAGCCCGAAAGCACGGCCGCGGCAACTCCGCCGGCGCCGATAAGGAAGCCGCGACGGGACACCGTGCGCATGAGACACCTCGCTAATGTTGGATTACCTTGCTGCTCCACGCGTCCCACAGGACGGCGTAGTGGCCGCCCGCGGCGACCAGCTCCTCGTGCGTTCCGGACTCGACGACCCGGCCCCCGTCCAACACGACCACCCGATCGGCACTGGCCGCCTGGGTAAGCCGGTGCGCCACAATCAGCGCACTGCGCCCCGCAAGCGCCGCGCCCGCCGCCTTCTCAAGCAACCGAGCCCCGGCACTGCCCGCCTCGGCGGTCGCCTCATCAAGAATCACAATCGGCGGATCAGCCAAAATCACCCTGGCCAACGCCAACTGCTGCGCCTGCGCGGCGGTCAGCCGATGCCCACCCTCCCCCACAATGGTGGCCATCCCCTCCGGCAACGCCCCCACCCACGCCAGCGCCCCAACCCGACCCAGGGCATCCCCGAGCTGCGCATCGGTGGCCTTCGCCCGTCCCAACCGCAGATCATCGGCAAGCGGCCCGGCAAAGACGTGCACCTCCTGAGTCACCAGCACGACCCGCCCGCCGACCCGAACACTCCCCCTCGTCGGCCGATGCACCCCCGCAATCAGCTTCGCCAGCGTGCTCTTCCCAGCCCCACTAACCCCAACCAGCGCCACCCGTTCTCCGGAGTGAATCTCAAGATCAACCCCCTGCAGAACCTCCTTCCCCAGCCGGTAGGCATGGTGCACACCCCGAACCACGACATGAAGGCCACCCTCACCCCCGTCACCCCCACCAAAGCCACCCTCACCCCAGCCAAAGCCACCCTCACCCCGGCCACCCCCACCAAAGCCACCCCCACTCCGGCCACCCATACGAAGGCCACCTTCACCCCGCTCACCTTCATGAAGGCCACCTCCACCCCAGTCACCCTCGCGAAGGCCACCCCCACTGCAACCACCCCCACCAAAGCCACCTTCACCCCGCTCACCTTCGTGAAGGTGACCTCCACCCCGGCCACCTTCGTCAAGGTGACCCCACCCTCGGCGACCCTCGTAAAAGCCACCCCCACTCTGGCCACCCATACGAAGGCCACCTTCATCGCGGTCACCTTCGTGAAGGTGGCCTTCATCGCGGCCACCCTCGTGAAGGTGGCCCTTGCTGCGGTCACCTGTGTCTAGGTGGCCTTCATCTGGCTCGCCGGCCACTCCGACGAGGCGGGCAAGGCTGGCTGTGGCGGCCTGGGCGTCGTCGACCAGGGCGAGGGCGACATTGATCGGGTTGAAGAGGCCGTGGAAGTAGAGTGCGGCGGCGGTGGCGGTGCCGAGGGATACCTCTCCCCCGCGGACCAACAGGAATCCGGTGGTGAGTACCGCGGCGAGGCCGATGAGCTCGGCGAAGTTGAGGCGGCCGAAGAACCTCGTCCACAGCCGGGCGGCGGTGAGCGCCAGGTCCACGGCCGCCTGGGAGGCGTCGCGGATTCGTCCACTATGGACATCCGTCAGTCGGAAGGCCCGGACGGTGGCGGCGCCGCCGAAGGTGTCGAGCAGCTGGTGCCGTTGCGCGCCGACGGCAACCCGCTGGCGGGCGTACAGGGGGCCGGCGCGACGGGCGTACCAGCGGACGGTGTGCAGCTGGATCGGAACGGCTAGGAGTGCCGCGGCGAGGAAGCGCCAGTCGAGCACGGCCATGCCGGCCAGGGTCAGTGCGATGGTGAGGGCAGAGCGGGCGAGTGCGGGCAGGGCGTTGCGGACGGCTTCGGCGATCACCGTGACGTCGTCGCTCACCCGGGAGATGAGGTCGCCGGAGCCGGCGCGCTCGACCTGATCGAGCGGCAGGCCCAGCGCGCGCTCGACGAACCGCTCGCGGAGCCGGGCCAGCATCCGCTCGCCGAGCTGGGCCACCAGTCCACTCCCGACTCCCAGCAGGACGCCCTGCCCGACTGCGGCGAGCACGAGCAGCACGACCGGTACGGTGATCGCCCCGGCGCCTCTGTTCGCGGCTACCAGATCGACGATGCGGCCCAGCAGCGGCGCGGTGGCCAGGCCTGCCGTGGTGGACGCGAGCAGCACGGCGAACGCCAGGGCGGCGAGTGTCCGGTGTGGACGGAGCAGTCGGTGGACGGCGGATCGGGTGCGGGCGGGGGTGGCGATCGGAAGGAGGCTCATGAGGGCACCACCGCCACAGCGGTCGGTGAGTGATGCGACATCGCTTCCCTTCCTGGGGACGCAATGTGACACGACTGTCCGATCCGGATTCGCGTCATGCGAGCACCGCCTTCCGGTAGCCGGCGTGCCCGGCCAGCTCGGCGTGCGTGCCCTCGGCGGTGATCGCGCCGTCCTCGATCAGCACCACGCGGTCGGCCACGGCGAGGAGGGCGGGGCTGGTGGTGAGGATGATCGTGGTGCGGGCGCGGCGGAGGTCGCGGATGCCGGTGGCGATGGCGGCCTCGGTGACGGCGTCGACGGCGGTGGTGGGATCGTGCAGGACCAGGACGGGTGGGTCGGCGGCGAGCGCGCGGGCGAGGGCGACGCGCTGGCGTTGGCCGCCGGACAGGGAGCGGCCGCGCTCGGTGAGATCACCGTCCGGCAGGGCGTCGGCGCGGGCGGCGGCCAGCGCGCGCCGGGGGTCGAGGGTGGCGGCGGAGGCCACGTTGTCGAGCACTGTGGACTCGAACAGGTGCGCGTCGTGCGGGGCGACGAGCGCCCCGGCGCCGGCGAGGTGGTCCAGTAGCTCGGCGGCCGTGGCCGGGTCGGGGGTGACAACACCGAGCAACTCACCAGCGGTGGCCCGCAAATCGAGGGCTCGGCCAACATCCGACGCCGCGGCCGGGGCGGCCGGGGCGGCGGCCGTGGCCGGATCCGGGGTGACGACGTCGAGCGGCTCGCCCGGGGTGGCCCGGAGATCGGGAGTTCGGCCAACATCCGACGCCGCGGGCGGGGCGGCGGCCGTGGCCGGATCCGGGGTGACGACGTCGAGCGGCTCGCCGGGGGTGGCCCGGAGATCGAGGGCTCGGCCAACATCCGACGCCGCGGGCGGGGCGGCGGCCGTGGCCGGATCCGGGGTGACGACGTCGAGCGGCTCGCCGGGGGTGGTGCGGAGATCGGGGGTTCGGCTGGCAGTTGGTGCCGCGGGTGGGGTGGCGAGGACGGCGGTGATGCGGCGGGCGGAGGCGCGGGCTTGGGCGAGTTCGGCGTTGAGCGAGGCGAACATTGTCAGGGGGCCGAGGAGGAACTGCGCGAGGCCGACTGCGGCCACTAGCTCGCCGACCGTGATCGTGCCCGAGGTTGCCAGGCGGCCGCCGATGAGTGCGACGATGGCTAGGAAGATTCCGTTGAGTGCCAGCATTCCGCCGTCGTGCCAGGCCTGTGCCCTGGCCGCGCGGATGGTTGCGGCGAGTGACTCCTGGCTGGTGCACCGGTAGCGGGTGACAGCGGCCGGTTCGGCGCGGAGTCCTTTGAGGACTCGGAGTCCGGCGATCAGGTCGGCGGCGATGCCCGAGGCGTGCGCGGCGCGTTCGCGTTCCGCGCCGCTGCGCCGTTCCATCGGCCGGCCGAGCAGGTGGGCGAGCCAGAGCAGCGGGGGTGCGCCGAGGAGGACGGCCAGTCCTAACGGGATGGAGATGCGCAGTAGGGCGATGGCGGTCACGAGGAGGCCGGTGAGCGCGGCGATCCCATAGGGTAGGGACCGGTTGAGGGCGCCGACCTGTTGGGCGTCGGCGGTGGCCAGGCTGGCGAGCTCGCCGGGAAGGTGGCCCGATTCCGGGCCGCCGCGCGGGTCGAGCACGCGCCGGGTCAGGGCTAGGCGGAGTTCGTGGGCGGACTGCTCGGCGGCGCGCTCGCCGGCGCGGGCGCCGAACCGGAAGCTGTATGACAGCACGGCGAACACGGCAGCCAGGACTCCCAGCCAGGCGGCAAGGACGCCGGAGCCGTCGGCGGCGACCGCGCGATCGATCACCACGCCGATCAGGACCGGCACGAGCGCCTCACCGGCCTGGTGCAGGGCGTGCAGCGCGGCGGCGGCGGCCACGTGCCGGTGTTGACCGGCGATCGCGCGGCGCAGGAGTGCCATGTCAAGCCCGCCCGCTGCGCTGGAAGTCGTTGCCGGGCACGGGTTCCGCGGGATCGGAGCCGAGGGCGACCGGGCGGTTGGCGCCGTCGACGTGTACCACGGTCGGCCGGTGGCCGGCGATCTCGGATTCGTCGAGCTGCGCGTAGCTCATGATGATCACCAGGTCGCCGGGGTGGACAAGGTGTGCGGCGGCGCCGTTGATCCCGATGACTCCGGAGCCTGGCTCGCCGGTGATGGCGTAGGTTTCCAGCCGGGCGCCGTTGGTGATGTCGACGACCTGAACCCGTTCTCCCTCAACGATGTCCGCGGCCTTCAGCAGGTCGGCGTCGATGGTGAGCGAGCCGACGTAGTGCAGGTCGGCCTGGGTGACGGTGGCCCGGTGGATCTTGGCGTGCAGCAGGGTGCGTCGCATGGGCGTCCTCAGCTGGTGAACCGGGCGGCCAGCCCGGCGACGGTCGGGTTGCGGAAGAACTCGGCGATGGGAACGTCCAGACCGGTCTCCTCGCGAATCCGGTTGCGCAGCGCCACGAGCAGCATCGAGTGCCCGCCGAGGCCGAACAGGTCGTCGTCCACGCCGACCTCGGCCAGCCCGAGCACCCCGGCGAGCACTCCACACAGGACACCCTCGAGCGGCGTGCTCGGCCGCCGCCCTGGCCGCCCGCCGAGATCAGGAGCGGGCAGCGCCGCCAGGTCGAGCTTTCCGTTCGGGGTCACCGGAAACGCGTCCAGGCCGACGACCGCGGCCGGGACCATGTACTCGGGCAGCGCGCGGGCGGCGAACTCGCGCAGGCCCGGCACGGCCGGAACCGTATAGGCCACAAGGCGATCGTCCCGGACCACGACGACGGCCCGCTCGACGGACTCGTGCCGGGTCAGCACGGCCGCGACCTCCCCCGGCTCGACCCGGAACCCGCGGATCTTGACCTGGTCGTCGGTCCGGCCGAGGTACTCCAGCTGGCCGTCGGGCCGCCAGCGCACCAGATCCCCGGTCCGGTACATCCGCGTGCCGGGCGCTCCCAACGGGTCGGCGATGAACCGCTCGGCGGTACGCGCGGGCTGGGCCAGGTAGCCACGGGCCAGGCCGGCGCCGGCCAGGTACAGCTCGCCGGCCACGCCGACCGGCACCGGCGCGAGCCCGGCGTCGAGCACGTACGCCGCGGCGTTGCGCACCGGCCGGCCGACGACCGGCCGGTCCGCGTCGCCCACCCTGGCGACCAGCGAGTCCACCGTGCATTCCGTTGGCCCGTAAAGGTTGTAGGCCTCGACACCGCGCAGACGATCCCACAGCGACTGGGCGACGGCCTCGCCGCCGATCCCGGTCACCGGTGGGAAGTGGCCCACCTGCTCGAACTGCGACGGGGTCAGCTCGAGGAAGTGCAGGCCGCGGTCGCGGATCGCGGCGGCCAGCCGGGCGGGATCTCGGCGGGTCTCGTCGCCGATCACGTGCACCTCGTGCCCATCGAGCATCCACAGCTGCGGCTGCCAGGAGGCGTCGAACGCGAACGACCAGGCATGGCCGACCCGCAACCGTCGCCCGGCGGGCCGGTACAACGTCTCGCGGTGGCTGTGGAACAGGTTGGCGAGCGAAGAATGCGGCACCACGACACCCTTCGGGGCCCCGGTCGAGCCGGAGGTGTAGATGACGTAGGCCGGATGCCGCGGATCGGGCGGTGGCAGCGGATCCCCGTCCGGCCCGTCGAGGTCCGGGCCGGTGAGCACGAGCACCGGATCGGCGTCGGCGAGGATCGCGGCGATCCGGTCCTCGGGCTGGTCCGGCTCGATCGGCAGGTAGGCCGCGCCGGACTTGAGCACGGCGAGGATCGTCTCGACCACCGCGGCCGAGCGCGGGAGGATCACGGCGACGATCCGCTCCGGGCCGGCGCCCTGGGCGACCAGGCGCCGGGCCAGCCGGTCGGTGCGCTCGTCGAGCTCGGCGAAGGTCAGGCTGGTGTGCTCGTCGCTCAGCGCGACGGCGTCCGGTGTGGCCGCCGCCTGCCGGGCGAACAGAACCGGCACCGTGCCGGTGCCATCCACAGTGGAGCCCCGACCCCACTCGTGCAGGATGCGCCGGCGCTCCTGGGGTTCGAGCACGTCGATCCGGCCGATCGGTGCGTCCGGATCGGCCGCCGCGGCGGCCATGAGCCGCACCAGCCGCCGGGCCAGCATGTCTACTGTGGACTCGTCGAACAGGTCGAGGCTGTACTCGATGTCGCCCTCGATGCCGTCGGCGCCGCGCCGCTCGACCAGGTCGAAGGACAGGTCGAACTTGGCCTGGCGCAGGCCGGTGTCCCGGTAGGCGGCGTCGACGCCGAGGAACCGTTCCGTGCCGGAGGGGGCGTGGTAGAAGGCGAGCATCACCTGGAACAGCGGGTGCCTGGCCAGCGACCGGGTCGGATTGAGGATCTCCACCAGGCGTTCGAACGGCAGGTCCTGGTGGGCGTATGCGGCGAGGTCGGTCTCCCGGACCCGCCGAACCAGCTCGCGGAAGGTCGGGTCGCCTCCGGTGTCGGTGCGCAGCACCAGCGTGTTGACGAAGAATCCGGCCAGGTCGTCGAGCGCATGGTCGGTGCGCCCGGCGATCGGGCTGCCCAGCGGGATGTCGGTGCCCGCGCCGAGCCGGGTCAGCAGCGCGGCCAGCGCCGCCTGCAGCACCATGAACATGCTGGCGTCGCAGCCATGCGCGACCACGCGCAGGCCGCGGTGCACCTCGGGTGGCACGGCGAACGAGACCGTGCCGCCACGGTTGGTGATGCGCGGCGGGCGCGGCCGGTCGGCCGGCAGGGCCAGCTCCTCGGGCAGGCCGGCAAGGGCCGCCCGCCAGTAGTCCACTTGCGACGCTTCGTCGAGGATGTTCCGCTGCCAGAGCGTGTGATCGGCGTACTGCACGGGCAGCGGGGCCCACCGTGGCGCGTGCCCGGCCCGGCGGGCGGCGTACGCGGTGTCCAGATCCCGGCGCAGCGGCGGCAGGGACCAGCCGTCGGCGGCGATGTGGTGCAGCAGCAACAGCAGCACGTGCTCGTCCGGGCCGGCATGGAACAGATGGGCCCGGATGGGGATCTCCCGATCGATCGCGAAGCAGTGACCGGCGGCCTCCGCCAGGCGCGCTTCGCTGAACGGCTCGACGCGCAGGACCGGTCGGGCCCGCTCCGGATCCAGGATCTGCTGGCGCGGGGCGCCGCCCTCGTCGGGGAAGACGGTGCGCAGGGCTTCGTGCCGGGCCACAACGTCGCACAGCGCCGCCCGCAGCGCCGGCTCGTCGATCGGTCCGGACAGCCGCCAGGCCCACGGGATGTGGTAGGTGGGGCTGGGTCCGGACAGCCGGTCCAGGAACCAGAGCCGTTGCTGGGCGAAGGAAAGCGGCAGCGGGTCGGGACGGTCCACCGGCCGCAGGGGCGGGCGCCGCTCGCGGCCCGGGTCCAGCAGCTCGGCGAGGCGGGCCGGGGTCGGCGCGTCGAACACCGCGCGGATTCCGACCTCGACGCCGAGTACCCCACGGATCCGGCTGACCAGCCGGGTGGCCAGCAGCGAATGTCCGCCCAGCGTGAAGAACCCGTCCTCGACACCGACCTCGGGCAGACCGAGCACGTCGGCGAACAGCTCGCAGAGTGCCTGCTCGGCGGGGGTGCGCGCGTCGCGTCCGTCCACTCTAGACACCGGGTCCGGCAGGGCGCGCCGGTCGAGCTTGCCGTTCGGGGTGACCGGCAGCTCCGGCAGGACCACGACGGCCGACGGAACGAGGTGGTCCGGCAGTCGCCGGGCGAGGAGGTCGCGCAGCCGGGCCGGGTCTCCGGCCGGCGCCGCGTAGGCGATCAGGCGGTTCTCCCTGGCGATCACCGCCGCGCGGGTGACGTCCGGGTGGGCGGCCAGCGCGGCCTCCACCTCGCCCGGCTCGACCCGGACACCGCGGATCTTGACCTGCTGGTCGGCGCGGCCGTGGAACTCCAGCGCGCCGTCGGACCGGTGCCGGACGATGTCTCCGGTCCGGTACATCCGGGATCCGGCCGGGCCGAACGGGTCGGCGACGAACCGCTCGGCCGTGAGCCCGGGCCGGCCGAGGTAGCCGCGGGCGAGCCCGGCGCCGGCGAGGTACAGCTCGCCGCGGACGCCCGGCGGCACCGGGCGCAGCGCCGCGTCGAGCACGTAGGCGCGGGTGTTCGCGATCGGCCGACCGATCGGGACCGGTCCGGGTTCGCTTGCCTGGCAACGGTGTTCGAGGCTGTCACCGGCCACCTCGGAGCAGCCGTACAGGTTGATCAGCCGGGCCCGCGGCCAGCGGGCGAGCACCGCATCCGCCAGGGCCGCGGGCAGCGCCTCGCCGCTGGTGATCCACGTGGTCACGGAGTCGAACGCGCCTTCGGGGGCACTGTCGACCACAGTGGACAGCAGGCTGGGCACCACCGTGAGCATGCCCGCGCCGTGCCGTTCAACCAACGTGGACAACGCGAACGGGTCGGTGGCCGTGGCGTCGTCGGCGAGCAGCACGGTCTCCCCGGACACCAGGCCGCCGAGCAGCTCGGTGGAGCCGTCGATGAAGGTGAGCGCGCTCTTGGCCACCCGGATGCCGGGCTCGGTCAGCGTCCGGCCCCAGTGCAGCCGGTTGGCCAGCGCTCGCTGGGTGCCGACGACGGCCTTGGGCCGGCCCGTGGAGCCGGACGTGAAGATCACGTAGGCCGGGTTGTCGGGATGGACGGTCGGCCACTCGACCGGGGCGCGATCATCGACGCCGGCGAGGTCGTCGGGTCGAAGGATGAGGTGTGGTGCGGCATCGGCGAGCATCAGCTCGATGCGCTCGGCCGGATGGTTGAGGTCGAGCGGCAGGTAGGCCGCCCCGGCCTTGAGGATCGCGAGGATGGCGACGACGAGCCGGGTCGACCGGGCCAGGGCGAGGGCGACGACCTTCTCCGGGCCGGCGCCGCGGCTGATCAGCCACCGGGCCAACCGGTCGGCCTGCGCTTCCAGCTGCGCGTAGGTCAGGGTCTCGCCGTTGCAGATCAGCGCCGGGTGGTCGGGGGTGCGCGCGACCTGTGCCTCGAACAGCTCGGCGACGCCGGCCACGGGCACGGGATCGGTCCGCTCGGCGGTGAGCCTGCGGTGCTCGTCGGGGGTGAGCAGGTCGATGCCGCCGATCGGGCGGTCGGGATCGGCCACCGCGGCCCGCAGCAGGCGTTCCAACCGGTCCAGGATCGAGTCCACTGTGGATCTGTCGAAGACGTCGGTGTTGTACTCGACGGTGCCGCGGATGCCGGACGCCGGTCGCTCACCGACGAAGAGCACGAGGTCGGTGCGGGCCGTGCCGGTCCGGATCGGCTCCTCCGCTACGGTCAGGCCGGGTAGCCGGATGTCGGCGGCGGGATTGTTCTGCCAGGCCAGCATCGTCTGGAACAGCGGGTGGTGGGACAGCGACCGGGTCGGGTTGAGCTCCTCCACCAGCCGCTCGAACGGCACGTCCTGATGGGCGTGGCCGTCCAGATTGCGTTCCCGCGCCCGGGCCACCAGCTCCCGGAAGGTCGGGTCGCCGGCGGTGTCCAGCCGCAGCACCAGGGTGTTGACGAAGAATCCGACGAGGTCGTCCAGCGCCGTCTCGGTGCGCCCGGCGATCGGTGTGCCGATCGGGATGTCCGTGCCGGCGCCGAGGCGGGTGAGCAGGGCCGCGAGCCCGGCGTGCACCACCATGAAGACCGTGGCGCCGCAGGTGCGGGTGAGGGCGGTCAGGTCGAGGTCCCAGGAGAAACGGAACAGCTCACCCCGGTATGAGGCCTCCGCGGGATGCGGGCGGTCGGTGGGCAGTTCGATCCGGTCCGGCAACCCGGCGAGCGTCTCCCGCCAGTAGTCCACCTGAGACTCGACGTCGATGTCCCGCTGCCACAACGTGAAGTCGGCGTACTGGACCGGCAGCGGCGCCCAGTCCGGCGTCCGGCCGGCGCGCCTGGCGGTGTAGGCGGTAGCCAGGTCGCGCCACAGTGGACCCATAGACCAGCCGTCCGCCGCGATGTGGTGGAACACCAGCACCAGCACGTGCTCCCGCTCACCGCGCACCAGCAGCTCGGCGTGGAGCGGAATGCTCGTCTCCAGGTCGAACACGTGTCCCACGACATCTTCGACCGTCGCGTGGGTCACGGGAAGCGGCACCTCGTACTCGTCAAGGACGTGTTGGTACGGCACGCCGTCCCGCTCCGGGAAGGTCGTGCGCAGCGCCTCGTGCCGGCCGATCACATCGGACAGCGCGGCACGCAGCGCGTCGACGTCGAGGTCGCCGGTCAGCCGCATGGCCACCGGCATGTTGTAGGTCGGGGACGGGCCCTCCAGCCGGTGCAGGAACCACAGCCGTTGCTGCGCGTACGACAGCGGGATGAACGCCGGACGCTCGACCGGTTCGAGGGCCGGGCGGCGCGGCCCGGACTCGATGGCGGCCAGCGATGCGGCGAGCCCGGCCACCGTCGGCGCCTCGAACACCGCCCGCACCTGCAGCTCCACCGCGAACACGGGGCGCAGCCGGGCGACAAGACGGGTGGCCAGCAGGGAATGCCCGCCCAGGCCGAAGAAGTTGTCGTCCACCCCCACCGCCGGCACGCCGAGCAGCTCGGCGAACAGCCCGGCCAGCACCTCCTCCACCGGCGTGCGCGGCGCCCCACCCGTCGTCCGCGACCGCGGCTCGGGATCGGGCAGGGCCTTGCGGTCGACCTTGCCGGAGGGCAACATCGGCAACCGGTCCAGCACCACGATGTCCGACGGCACCATGTACCGCGGCAACCGGTCCCGCAGCTGCGCCCGTAGCGCGGCAACGTCGAATCGCCGAGCGGGATGGTTGCCCAAAGAGGACAACGCAACCCGGGCCGGCGTCCCCCTGTACACCTGCCGCGGCTCACCGTCCGTCTGGAACACCACGTCCAGCGCGCCCTCGGTCCCCCGCGCCGCCCAGGTGACCGCGACGTGGTAGCCCAACTCGGCACCCAGCCGGTGGAAGTCCTCCGGGTCCGGCCCATCCGTCAACCGCCCGTTGGGCACTCCCGTCACGCGTATCCGGTCTGGCCGTTGCCGCAATACCTCGTCGAGCGCGTCCAGCGCGATCACCTGCTCGACGATCGGCTCCCGTGGAGGTGTCTTGTTCAGCACGACGTCGTAGCGGTAGCGGGTCAGCTCGTTGTGATGCATCCCGCGCTTGACCCACAGGTCCGCCTCACCCAAACCGAGCGCGGCCCAGAAGCCGGGGTCCAGCAGCAGCTCCGGCTCGGGTCCGGTTCGGCCGGTGGCCGCCCGGAAGTGGTCCAGCAGCCGCAGGTTGCGGATGTCGCCGAGGAACAGCGCACCGCCGGGGAGGAGCCGGTCGAACGCCGAGCGGACCACGTCCACCAGGTAGTCGACGCTGGGGAAGTACTGCACGACCGAGTTGAGGATGATCGTGTCGAACTCCCCGTCCGGCAGATCGTGCGCCGGCCGCGCCTCCAGCAGGACGTTCGCGCCAATCTCACGGCGCAGGTTGGCGATCGCCTGCTCGGACAGGTCGATGCCGTGGTAGAAATCGCAACGAGGAGCCACCTCGGACAGGATCAGGCCGCTGCCGACCCCGATCTCCAACACCCGCCGAGGCTGGAGGGCCATGATCCGCTCGATGGTCGCCGCATGCCATTCGCGCAGCTCGGCCACCGGGATCGGCGCACCGTCGTAGCTGGAGTTCCACCCCACAAAAGCATCCGAAGCGCCGGCGAACACCGCATCGTGCAGCGCCCGCCACTGCCCCACCTGCTCGGCCTCGGCCCCCTCATCCCGACCCGCCGCCGGAACGACGTACGCCACCAGCCGATCCTCCCGGACGACGACAACCGACTGCCCCACCGACGAGTGCTCCGCCAGCACGGATTCGATCTCTCCCGGCTCGATCCGGTACCCGCGGATCTTGACCTGATCATCGGATCGACCCACGAACACCAAACGCCCATCCGGCAACCACCGCACCAGATCCCCCGTGCGATACAACCGGCTTCCGTCGCCGAAGGGGTTTGCCACGAACCGCTCCGCCGTCAAAGCCGGCCGGCCCAGATACCCGCGCGCCAGGCCAGACCCACCCAGGTACAACTCCCCCACCACCCCCGGCGGCACCGGCCGCAGCCCCGCGTCCAGCACGTAGGCCCGCGTGCCGGGGTCGGGGATGCCAATCGGCACAAGGAGATCGTCGGGATCACACGCCCCGAGGGAGGAGTTCACGGTGGCCTCGGTCGGACCATAGGCGTTGAACATCCGCCGCCCCGGAGCCCACCGCCGCACCAACTCCGGCAACACCCGCTCCGTCCCCGCCAGCAGCACCGAATCCTCCGGCAGCACGCACTCCGCGGGCAGCTCGGCCAACAGCGACGGCGGCAGGATCATGAAGTTCACCCGGTGCGCCACCGCATACTCCGTCAACGCCGGACCGGGCACCCGACGCTCGGCCGGCACCACGACCAGGCAGCCACCGGACAGCAACCCCAGGCACAGATCCCAGAACGCCACATCGAAACTCGGCGACGCGAACTGCAACACCCGGCTGTGCCGCCCCACCCCGAACCGCTCCACCTGTGTCGCCACCAGGCCGGTGACCCCAGCGTGCGTGACGACGACTCCCTTGGGCCGTCCCGACGATCCGGACGTGTAGATCACGTACGCCGCGTTCTCCGGCAGCAACGACACCTCCGGCGCGACGGACGGGTAACCGTCGGCATTCCACAACCGATCGATCACCAGTACGGGATTCGCGTCCTGCAGCATGAGGTCGATGCGGTCGCGCGGGAGATCCGGGTCGATCGGCAGATACGCAGCCCCCGCCTTGAGCACCGCCAGCTGCGCCACGATCATCTCCACCGACCGCGGCACCGCCAGCGCCACCACCCGCTCCGAACCCGCACCCCGCTCCACCAACGCGTGCGCCAACCGATTCGCCCACGCATCCAACTCCGCGTACGACAGCGACTCGTCCTCGAACACCACAGCGGTGGCGTCGGGTCGTTGCCGGACCTGAGCGTCGAACAGCTCCGGGAACGTGGCCAGGCCGAGGTCACGAACGGTTCCGCTCCACGGGCCGAGCACGCGCTCCCGCTCGTCGTCGGCGAGCAGGTCGACCTCGCCGATCGGCCGGTCCGGATCGGCCACCACGGCCCGCAGCAGCCGCTCAAGGCGGGCCAGCAAAGTGTCTACTGTGGATCGATTGAGGACCTCGCTGCTGTACTCCATGATCCCGTCGATCCCGTCCGGCCGTTCGGTCAGCGACAGAGAAAGGTCGAACTTCGACGTGCCGGTCGTCACCGGGATCTCCGTGACGGTCAACCCGGGCAGCGTCACGTCGGCGCGGGCGTTGTTCTGCCCGGCGATCATCACCTGGAACAGCGGGTGGTAGGACAGCGTCCGGGCCGGGTTCAGCTCCTCCACCAGCCGCTCGAACGGCACGTCCTGGTGTGCGTGCGCGTCCAGGTTGCGCTCCCGCGCCTGGATCAGTAGCTCCCGGAACGACGGATCTCCCGAGGTGTCCACCCGCAACACCAGCGTGTTGACGAAGAACCCGACAAGGTCGTCAAGGGCCTGGTCGGTGCGTCCGGCGATCGGTGTGCCGATCGGGATGTCCGTGCCGGCGCCCAGCCGGGTCAGCAGCGCGGCCAGCGCGGCATGCGCCACCATGAACACGGTCGCCCCGCACGCGCGGGCCAGTCCGATCAACCCGGCGCACAGCTCGGCGTCCCAGGAGAAGGTGTAGAGCACGCCCCGGTACGAGGAGACCGCGGAATGCGGCCGGTCCAGCGGCAGCTCGATCCGCTCGGGCAGCCCGGCGAGCGTCTCCCGCCAGTAGTCCAGTTGGGACTCGCCAAGGTTCTGCTGCCACAGCGTGTAGTCCGCGTACTGGACCGGCAGCGGCAGCCAGCAGGGCGCCTCGCCGCGGCACCGAGCCGCGTACGCCGCCGCGATGTCCCGCCACAGCGGCGCCATCGACCACCCGTCGGAGGCGATGTGGTGAAACACCAGCACCAGCACATGATTCCGGTCGTTCAGCGTCAAAAGCTCGGCCCGCATGGGAATCCGGGACGCCAGATCGAACGGCGCGCGCACCAGCTCGGTCAGCAGCCGGTCGAGGTCGTCTTCGGCCACCTCGCGGACCCCGAGCTCCACGCCGGCCGGCAGCACCTCCTGATACGGCGTGTCTTCGTGGAGCGGGAACACGGTCCGCAGCGCCTCGTGCCGGTCCACCACATCGGCCAGCGCGGCCCGCAGCGCGGCCACGTCCAGCGCCCCGGACAGGCGCCTCACCAGCGGTACATTGTACGTGGCCGACGGGCCCTCCAACCGGTCGAGGAACCACAGTCGCCGCTGCGCGTAGGACAGCGGCACCCGCTCCGGCCGCCGCTCGACCCGGCACAGCGGTGGTCGCGCACTGTCTACTCCGGACTCCAGCAGCGCGGCCAGCCCCGCGGGTGTCTGAGTCTCGAACACCGAGCGGACCGCCAGCTCGGCGTCGAACACCGAGCGCACCCGGGCGATCAGCCGGGTGGCCAGCAGCGAGTGGCCGCCGAGGTCGAAGAAGCCGTCGTCCGGGCCGACCGTCGGGCGGCCGAGCACGTCCGCGAACATCTCGCACAGCAGGTGCTCGCGCGGGGTACGCGGCAACCTTGCCGACCCGGAGGCGGGCAGCTCCGGCGCGGGCAGGGCCCGGCGGTCCAGCTTCCCGTTCGCGGTGACCGGCAACGCGTCGAGCACGACCACGGCCGACGGCACCATGTGCTCCGGCAGCCGCCGGGCCGCCAGTGTCCGCACCGACTCGGCGAGCCCGGCCGCGCTCCCGGCCGGCACGACATAGCCGACCAGGCGCACGTCACCGGGCCGGTCCTCGCGGGCGACGACCACCGCGTGCGCCACGCCAGGATGCGCGGTCATGGTCGCGGCGATCTCGCCGGGCTCCACCCGGAACCCGCGGATCTTGATCTGCTCGTCGGCCCGGCCGAGGAACTCCAGCATGCCGTCGGCCCGGCGGCGGGCCAGGTCGCCGGTCCGGTACATGCGCGCTCCGGGTGAGCCGAACGGGTCGGCGGTGAACCGCTCCGCGGTGAGACCCGGCCGGTGGAGGTAGCCGCGGGCGAGCTGCACGCCGGCCAGGTACAGCTCCCCCGGCGTGCCGGGCGGAACCGGGCGCAGGCGGGCGTCGAGCACGTAGACCCGGGTGTTCCACACCGGACGTCCGATCGGCACGGTCGGGTCGGACGGGTCGTAGGTCCACGACGTCACGTCGACCGACGCCTCCGTCGGCCCGTAGAGGTTGTGCAGCTCCGCGTCCAGGACGCGGCCGAACCCGGCCGCGACGTCCGGCGGCAGCGCCTCGCCGCTGCACAGCACCCGGCGCAGGCTCGTGCAGCCGGCCGCGGTCGGTTCGCTCAGGAAGGCCCGGAGCATCGGCGGTACGAAGTGGACGGTCGTGACGCCGTGGTCGCGGATCAGCCGGGCGAGATAGGCCGGATCCCTGTGCCCGTCCGGCCGCGCCACCACCTCCGTCGCTCCGACGATCAGCGGCCAGAGGAACTCCCAGACCGACACGTCGAAGCTGGCCGGGGTCTTCTGCAGGACGCGGTCGTCCGGGCCCAGCCCGTACTCGGCCTGCATCCACAGCAGACGGTTGACGATGCCCTCGTGCGGCACCACGACACCCTTCGGCCGGCCGGTCGAGCCGGACGTGTAGATCACGTATGCCGGGTGGCGGGGGTCGACCGCGACGGTCACCGGCGCGTCCGGGTACCCGTCGGCGGATACCGGCCCGTCGAGCACGACGGCCGGTTCGGCGTCGGCGAGCATGACCGCGATGCGCTCGGCCGGGTAGTCCGGATCGATCGGCAGGTAGGCGGCGCCGGTCTTGAGCACGGCGAGGATGGCGGTGACCAGGTGCACGGACCGGGGCAGCACGATCGCCACGACCCGCTCGGGGCCGGCACCGCGGTCGATCAGCCGCCGGGCCAACCGGTTCGACGCCGCGTCCAGCTCGGCATAGCTGAGCAGCTCGCCCTCGAAGATCAGCGCGGGGTGATCCGGGGATCGACGGGCCTGCGCGGCAAGCAGATCGGGCACGGTCGTCGCGGGCAGCTCACGGGCCGTCGACGCCCACTCGGCGCGCAGCCCGCGAGATTCGTCGGGGATGAGCAGGTCGATGTCGCCGATCGGCCGGTCCGGGTCGGCCACCGCGGCGCGCAGCAGGAGCTCGAGCCGGGTGAGCATCGACTCCACTGTGGACCGGTTGAAGACGTCGGTGTTGTACTCGGCCTGGCCGTCGATGCCGGTCTGCCGCTCGGTCAGCGAGAACCACAGGTCGAACTTGGCCGTGCCGGTGCCGGTCGGCAGCTCGTCGACGGTCAGCCCGGGCAGCTCCACGCCGGTCGTTGGCGTGTTCTGCCAGGCCAGCATGGTCTGGAACAGCGGATGATGGGACAGCGAGCGGGCCGGGTTGAGCTCCTCCACCAACCGCTCGAACGGCACGTCCTGATGTGCGTAGGCGTCGAGGTTGCGTTCCCGCACCCGGCCGAGCAGCTCGCGGAAGGCCGGGTCGCCGGTCGTGTCCACCCGCAGCACCAGGGTGTTGACGAAGAACCCCACCAGGTCGTCGAGCGCCCGGTCGGTGCGGCCGGCCGCCGGGGTCCCGATCGGGATGTCTGTGCCGGCCCCGAGCCGGGTCAGCAGGGCGGCCAATGCTGCGTGCACCACCATGAACACGCTCGCCCCGCAGGCACGGGCCAGCTCCGCGATCCCGGCGTGGAGGTCGGCGTCCCAGGCGAAGCTGAACAGCTCACCGGAGTGCGAGGCGACTGCCGGGTGCGGGCGGTCGGTGGGCAGCTCGATCCGCTCCGGAAGATCGTGCAGCCTCTCCCGCCAGTAGTCGAGCTGACCCGCGGTGTCGATGTCGTGCTGCCACACCGTGAAGTCGGCGTACTGGACCGGCAGCGGCGTCCAGTCCGGAGCTTGCCCGGCGCGCCTGGCGGTGTAGGCGGTGGCCAGGTCGCGCCACAGTGGACCCATCGAGGCGCCGTCCGCGGCGATGTGGTGCACCACGAGGACGAGCACGTGCTCACGGTCCCCGCGCCGGACCAGCTCGGCCCGGATCGGGACGTCCGTCTCGAGGTCGAACACCCGACGCACCGTGTCCGCGACCGGGGTGTCGGATACGGGCAGCGGCACCTCGTACTCGTCGAGGACATGTTGGTACGGAACACCGTCGCGCTCCGGGAACACCGTGCGCAGCGCCTCGTGCCGGCCGACCACATCGGACAGGGCCGCACGCAGCGCCGCCACGTCGAGGTCGCCGGTCAGCCGCAGCACCAGCGGCACGTTGTAGGTGGCCGAGCCGCCGTCGAGCCGGTGCAGGAACCACAGCCGCTGCTGCGCGAACGACAACGGGACCGGCTCGGGCCGCTCGCGTGGCACCAGCGCGGGTCGCGGCGTGTCCGGCCGCCCGCTCGCCACCAGCTCCGCCAGGCCGGCCGGTGTCGACACATCGAACACCGAGCGCACGGACAGCTCGGCGCCCAGGGCGTCCCGGACCCACAGGACCAGCCGGGTGGCCAGCAGCGAATGCCCGCCGAGGGCGAAGAAGTCGTCCTCGGGCCCCACCCGGGCCAGCCCGAGCACCGCGGCGAACATCTCGCACAGCATCCGCTCGGTCGGCGTCCGGGGCTCGGCGTCCGATGTGGACGCCGGCCGCTCGGGGTCGGGCAGGGCCTTGCGGTCGACCTTGCCGGAGGGCAGCACCGGCAACCGGTCCAGCACCACGAACGCCGATGGCACCATGTACCGCGGCAACCGGTCCCGCAGCTGCGTCCGCAGCGCGGCAACGTCGAACCGCCGAGCGGGATGGTTGCCCAAGGAGGCCAACGGCACCCGAGCAGGCGCACCTCGATACACCTGCCGGGGTTCGCCGTCTGCCTGGAACACCACGTCCAGCGCGCCGTCGGTTCCCCGCGCCGCCCAGGTCACCGCCACCCGATAACCATGCTCGGCACCAAGCCGGTGGAGATCTTCTGGGTCCGGTCCGTCGGTCAGCCGCCCGTTCGGGACCCCGGTGATCCGCAGCCGGTCCGTCCGCCGCTCCAAGGCCTCGGCGAGCCCATCGAACCCGACGACTTCCTCATCGATCGGTGGCCGCGGAGGTGCCTTGCGCAGCACGACGTCGTAGCGGTAACGGGTCAGCTCATTGTGGTGCACTCCGCGCTTGACCCACAGATCCACCTCGCCCAAGCCGAGCGCGGCCCAGAAGCCGGGGTCCAGCAGCAGCTCCGGCTCGGGTCCGGTTCGGCCGGTGGCCGTTCGGAAGTGGTCCAGCAGCCGCAGGTTACGGATGTCGCCGAGGAACAGCGCACCGCCCGGGAGGAGCCGGTCGAACGCCGAGCGGACCACGTCCACCAGGTAGTCGACGCTGGGGAAGTACTGCACGACCGAGTTGAGGATGATCGTGTCGAACTCCCCGTCCGGCAGATCGTGCGCCGGCCGGGCTTCCAGGCGTACGTTCGCGCCAACCTTTCGGCGGAGGTTGGCAATCGCCCGTTCGGACAGGTCGATGCCGTGGTAGGAATCGCAACGAGGAGCCACCTCGGACAGGATCAGGCCGCTGCCGACGCCGATCTCCAACATGCGCTGCGGGTTGAGCGCCAGGATGCGCTCCACGGTGGACGTGTGCCATTCGCGCAGCTCGGATAGCGGAATCGGCTCGCCGTCGTAGCTGGAGTTCCACCCCACGAAGCGATCCGCCCCGGCGCCGGCGAACACCGCGTCGTGCAGCTCCCGCCACTGCCCCACCTGCTCGGCCTCGGCCCGCTCGTCCCGACCCCCCGCCGGGACGACGTAGGCCACCAACCGGTCCTCACGCGCGAGGACGACCGATTGGCCGACGGCCGAATGCTCAGCGAGCACGGACTCGATCTCCCCCGGTTCGATCCGATACCCGCGGATCTTGACCTGATCATCGGCCCGACCCACGAACACCAAACGCCCGTCCGGCAACCACCGCACCAGATCCCCCGTGCGATACAACCGGCTGCCACGACCGAAAGGGTTGGCGACGAACCGCTCCGCCGTCAAAGCCGGCCGGCCCAGATACCCGCGCGCCAGGCCAGACCCACCCAGGTACAACTCCCCCACCACCCCCGGCGGCACCGGCTTCAGTCCCGCGTCCAGCACGTACGCACTGGTCCCAGGATCCGGAAACCCAATCGGCACAAGGGATTCAGCGGGGTCACATTCGCCGAGCGTCGAGTTCACCGTCGCCTCGGTCGGACCATAGGCGTTGAACATCCGCCGCCCCGGAGCCCACCGCCGCACCAACTCCGGCGACACCCGCTCCGTCCCCGCCAGCAGCACCGAATCCTGCGGCAGCACGCACTCCGCGGGCAGCGCAGCCAACAGCGCCGGTGGCAGGATCATGAAGTTCACGTCGTGCGCGCACGCGTACTCCGTCAACGCCGGACCGGGCACCCGGCGCTCGGCCGGCACCACGACCAGGCAGCCACCGGACAGCAACCCCAGGCACAGATCCCAGAACGCCACGTCGAAACTCGGCGACGCGAACTGCAACACCCGGCTGTGCCGCCCCACCCCGAACCGCTCCACCTGGGTGGCCACCAGCTTGGCCACCCCGGTATGGGTGACCGTCACTCCCTTGGGCCGTCCGGTCGACCCCGACGTGTAGATCACATACGCCGCGTTCTCCGGCCGCAGCGCCACCTCCGGCGCGACGGACGGATAGCCGTCGACACCCCACAACCGATCGACGATCAGCACCGGATCCGCGTCCCGCACCATGAACTCGACCCGGCTACGCGGCAGATCCGGGTCGATCGGCAGATACGCAGCCCCCGCCTTGAGCACCGCCAGCTGCGCCACGATCATCTCCACCGATCGTGGTACCGCCAGCGCCACCACCCGCTCCGAACCGGCGCCCCGCTCCACCAACGCATGCGCCAACCGATTCGCCCACGCATCCAACTCCGCATAGGACAGCGACTCTTCCTCGAACACCACCGCTACCGCGGACGGATGCCGGCGGACCTGCGCGGCGAACAGCTCGGGCAGCGTGGCCAGTTGATCGGGTGGGACCGGGCGGTGGTGATCGGTTGGTAGCACGCTCGACCCGCCTCCCTCGCAGTGGACTTAGGGCACCCTAACAGAAGGGAGCTTAGGGTAGCCTCACCTAAATGCAGAGGAAATCTCTCGGCCTGCTGGCGGCGGTCGCGGTGCTGGGCGCCCTCTGCCTGCTCAGCGTCTGGTTGGGCGCCAAGGAGATCCCGATCACGTCGGTCTGGCGGGTGCTCGTCCACAACGACGGGTCGGCCGACGCGGTGATCATCCACAGCGTACGGATCCCGCGCACGCTGCTCGGGCTGCTCGTCGGCGTCGGGCTCGGGGTCGCCGGCACGCTCATGCAGGCGCTGACCCGCAACCCGCTTGCCGACCCCGGCCTGCTCGGCGTGACCGCGGGCGCGGCGTTCGCGCTGGTGATCGCGGTCGCGGTGCTGGGAGTGACATCGCTGTACGGCTACATCTGGTTCGCGTTCGCTGGCGCGCTGGCCGCCAGCGTGCTGGTGTACCTGCTGGGCAGCCGCGGCTGGGCCGGCGCCAGCCCGGTGAAGCTGGCCCTCGCCGGGGTCGCCGTCACCGCACTGCTCTACTCGTTCACCAGCGCCATTGCCCTGTCCGATCCGGCGGCGCTCAACCGGTACCGGTTCTGGACCGCAGGCTCGCTGGCCGGGCAGGACACCGATGCGCTCGTCGGGGTCCTGCCGTTTCTGCTCACCGGCGTCGCGCTCGCCCTTGCCGGCGCGCCGGCGCTCAACAGCCTGGCACTCGGGGACGACGTCGCCGCGTCGCTCGGGCGCCGCGTGGGATTGGTGCGGCTGCGGGGGGTGCTGGCCGTCACGCTGCTCACCGGCGCGGCGGTCGCGGTCGCCGGGCCGATCGTCTTCATCGGACTGGTGATCCCGCACATCGCCCGGATGATCACCGGCCCGGACCACCGGTGGGTGCTGCCCTACGCGATGGTGCTCGCGCCGTCGGTGGTGCTGGCCGCCGACATCGCCGGGCGGATCTTGGCTCGGCCCGGCGAGATCCAGGCCGGCGTGATCGTCGCCTTCGTCGGCGCCCCGTTCTTCATCGCGCTGGTCCGCCGGCGCCGGCTCGCGGAGCTGTGAGATGACGGAACGCCAGGCGCCGACACGGCGACGTGACGCGCCAACACGCCGGGTGCTTGGCGTGTGCGCAGTGTTGGCGGCGGCGGGCTTTCTCGTCTTCTGCGCCGGCATGGCGGTGGGCGACTACCCGATCGGGCTGCCGGGGGTGGTGTCGGCGCTGCTCGGGTCGGGTGACGCGGCGGATCTGTTGGTGGTGCGGGAGTTGCGGCTGCCGCGGGCGTTGGTGGGGCTGCTGGCCGGGGTCGCGTTCGGCGTGTCCGGTGCGGTGCTGCAGACGGTCACGCGCAACCCGCTGGCGAGCCCCGACATGATCGGGATCAACGCGGGGGCGGCGACCGCCGTGGTCGCCGGGATCGTGCTCGGTTTCGGCCCCGGCGTCGGCACCCAGGTGCTGGGGCTGGCCGGCGGGCTGACCACAGCGCTGGTCATCTACGCGTTGGCCTGGAAGCGCGGGACCACCGGGTACCGGATCGTGCTGGTGGGCATCGGGGTCGCCGCGGTGTGCACGAGCACGACCGACTACCTGCTCACCAAGGCGCAGATCTTCCAGGCGCAGCAGGCACTCGGCTGGCTGGTGGGAAACCTGGGCGGCCGCGGCTGGGAGCACGTCCGCCCGCTGGCGCTGGCCACGGTCGTGCTCGTGCCGGCGGCGCTGGCGATGAGCGCGTGGCTGCGTACCCTGCAGCTGGGCGACGAGGTGGCGACGGGTCTCGGCACGCCGGTGCAGCGGGCCCGCCTGGCGCTGCTGTTGACCAGCGTGGGGCTGGTGGGATTCGCGACCGCGGCCGCCGGCCCGATCCTGTTCGTCGCGCTGATCGCGCCGCAGATCGCCCAGCGGCTCGCCGGGCTGGTCCGGCCGCCGCTGATCGCCTCCGGGCTCACCGGCGCGGTGGTCGTGCTGACCAGTGACCTGGCCGCCCGGGAGATCACGCCGGCGGCGCAGCTCCCGGTCGGCGTGGTGACCGGCGCGCTCGGGGCGCCGGTGTTCATGTGGCTGCTGGCCAGAAGGAATCGTGATGCCTGAGCTGTCCGCGACCGGGCTTCGGTTGGCCTACCACGATCTCGTGGTCGTCGACGACCTCGACCTGACCGTCCCAACCGGACGGATCAGCGTGATCGTCGGCGCGAACGCGTGCGGAAAGTCCACTTTGCTGCGGGCGCTGGCCCGGCTGCTGGCCCCGCGGGCGGGCGTCGTGCACCTGGACGGCCGGTCGATCCACGCGATCCCCACCCGGCAGGTGGCCCGGGAGCTCGGCATCCTGCCCCAGGCCCCGGTCGCGCCGGAGGGCCTGACCGTGATCGACCTCGTCGGGCGGGGCCGCGCGCCGCACCGTTCGCTGTGGCGTCAATGGTCCACTGTAGATGATTCGGCTGTGCTCGAAGCGTTGCGCGCCACCGATCTCGTCGACCTGGCCGAGCGGCCGGTCGACGAGCTGTCCGGCGGCCAGCGGCAGCGGGCGTGGATCGCCATGGCCATCGCCCAGGGCACGCCGATCCTGCTGCTCGACGAGCCGACCACGTTCCTCGACCTGGCGCACCAGATCGACGTGCTCGACCTGATCCTCGATCTGAACCGCCGGCAGGGCCGGACAATCGTCATGGTGCTGCACGACCTCAACCAGGCATGCCGCTACGCCGACCACGTGATCGTCATGAAGTCCGGAAAGATCGTGGCCAAGGGTGCCCCCGGCGAGGTGATCACCGGAGGTCTGGTCGAGGAGGTTTTCGACGTGCGCTGCCAGGTGACCCCGGACCCGGTGAGCGGAACACCATTGATCATCCCCATTGGACGCCACCACGATGGGAAAGCGGGGTAGGGCTAGCCCCACCCCGTAGTCGCCGGGCTGCACCATCGTGGTGGGGTCGGGATCTTCGTAGCGTCGTGGGTATGCAGACAGAGGATGTCGTTCGGCTGGAGTCGGTGCACAAGACCTATGGGGACAAACGTCATCGGGTCGAGGCGTTGCGGGGGGTGACGATCGGCCTTCCGCGGGGGAGTTTTACCGCGGTGATGGGTCCGTCCGGCTCGGGCAAGAGCACGTTCCTGCACTGTGCCGCGGGCCTGGACCGGCCGACGTCGGGCTCGGTCCGGCTGGCCGAGCGCGAGCTGACCGGGCTGGGCGAGACGGCGCTGACGAAGCTGCGGCGCGAGCGGGTCGGGTTCGTGTTCCAGTCGTTCAACCTGTTGCCGGCGTTGACGGTGCAGCAGAACATTACGCTGCCGTTGCGGCTGGCCGGCAAGCGCGCGGACCGGGCGCTGGTCGCCGATGTGATCAGCCGGGTGGGCCTGGCCGACCGGCGCAAGCATCTGCCGGCCGAGCTGTCCGGCGGGCAGCAGCAGCGCGTGGCGATCGCCAGGGCGCTGGTCACCCGGCCCGCGGTGATCTTCGCCGACGAGCCGACCGGCGCGCTGGACACCCGGACCGCGCGGGACGTTCTCGACCTGCTGCGCTCCGCGGTGCGGGTGCACGGCCAGACCGTGGTGATGGTGACCCACGATCCGGTGGCCGCGTCATACGCCGACCGGGTGGTGTTCCTTGCCGACGGGCAACTCGTGGGCGAGCTGCGGAACCCGGCCCCGGACGCGGTCGCCGAGCGGATGACCCACCTGGGCGCCTGGGCCGACCACACGCCCGTCCGGGCGCTGGGGGCGTAGCCGGCATGCTGCGGATCGCCTTGCGCACCATGCGCTTCCGCAAGGGTGGCTTCGCGGCCACGTTCATCGCCCTGTTCTTCGGCGCCGCCCTGGTGATGGCCTGCGGCGGCCTGCTGGAGACCGGCGTGCGCACCGACGTCGCGCCGCAGCGGTACGCCGCGACCGACGTCGTGGTCACCGGCGACCAGACCTACGCGCCGCCGCCGACCGATCCGGAGGACGACGCCGAGTCCGAGCCGCTGCCCGAGCGGGTCCGGCTCGACGCGTCGGTGGTCGGCACGATCCGCGGCGTGCCCGGGGTGGCCCTCGCCGAAGGCGACGTGTCCTTCCCGGTCGGCCTGGTGCGCGCCGGGCGGGTCGTGGATTCCGCTCCGCTCGGCCATTCCTGGGCGTCCGGCCGGCTCGCCCCGTACACCCTCGGCGCCGGCGCGCAGCCCGGGCCCGGCGAGGTCGTGCTCGACCGGACCATGGCCGGCGCCAACGCCATAGCCGTCGGTGACCGGGTGGACCTGCTGGCCCGCGGCACAACCGGGACCTTCCGGGTGAGCGGCATCGCCGAGCCGCCCGCGGCGGTCACCGGCACGCCCGCGGTGTTCTTCGCCGGCGCCGACGCCGACCGGCTGGCCGCCCGGCCCGGATCGGTGGACGCGGTCGGCGTGCTCGCCGCGCCCGGCGTGGACGCCGGTCAGCTCGCCGAGCGGATCGGCGCGGCGCTGCGCGGCCAGCCCGTGACGATCTCCACGGGAAACGACCGCGGCACCGCCGAGTTCCCCGAGGCGCCGCGCGGCAGCGAGGGCCTGATCGCGCTGGCCGGGGTGATCGGCGGCTTCGCGATCCTGGTGGCGATCTTCGTGGTGGCCGGCACGCTGGGCCTGTCGATCCAGCACCGGCACCGCGAGCTGGCGCTGCTGCGCGCGATCGGCACCACGCCCCGGCAGCTGCGCCGGATGGTGCTCACCGAGGCGTTCACCGTCGCGGTCCTGGCCACCGCGCTCGCCTGCGTGCCCGGAGTGCTGCTGGGCGGCTGGATTCTGGACCGGCTCGCCGGGCTCGGGGCCGTGCCGGCGCTCGTCGTGTTCCACCAAGGCTGGCTTCCGATGATCGTCGGGACCGGGGTCGGGCTGCTGACCTCGCTGGTCGCCGGGCTGATGGCGGCGCGCCGGGCCGGGCGGACCCGGCCGGTCGAGGCGCTGTCCGACGCGGCGACCCAGCGCCGCTGGCTGGGTCCCATGCGGCTGCTGTTCGCCGTGCTGGGCTTCGCAGGCGGGCTCGCGCTGGCGATCGTCACGGTCACCGTGTTCGACGGCTCGATCGCGGCGAGCACGGCCGGCCCCACCGTGATGGTGTGGGCGGTGGCCCTTGCCATGATCGCTCCCGGCCTCACCAAGGTCGTCGGCGCGCTGCTGCGCCCGGTCCTGCGCGGGGTCGGCGGGAACGCCGGCTACCTGGCCATGCTCAACGCCAAGGCGCGGACCGTCCGGCTGGCCGCCGCGGTCACCCCGATCATGTTCAGCGTCGGCATCGCCACGGCCATGATCTACCTGCAGACCACCCTTGCGGACGCCGAGCGCGAGGCGTACACCCGCAACCTGCGCGCGGACGTCGTGCTCGCCTCGACCACCGGCGGTCTGCCCACCGACCTGGTCGACCAGGTCCGGCGGGTGCCCGGCGTCGCCGGCGCCTCGGAGTTCGTCACCAGCACCGGTTTCGTCGACGGCGACACGGAGAGCGTGCCGCTGCAGGGGGTCAGCGCGGACGGCGCCGAGCAGACCACGTCGATCCGGCTCACCGGCGGCACCCTGGCCGACCTGCGCGGTGACGGTGTCGCCGTGCCGGCCGAGCTCGGCGTGTCGGTGGGCGACTCGATGCGGATCCGGCTCGGCGACGGGGCGTCGGTGCCGCTGCGGGTGGTCGCGCTGTTCGCCGGCGACCCGGGCTATCCCCGGATCCTGCTCCCCGCGGAGCTGCTGGTTTCCCACACCACCAACGGATTGCCGGCGCAGATCATGGTCAGGGCCGGCGCCGGCGTGGATCCCGCGGCCTTGCGCGCGGCGCTGCGCGAGCTGACCGCGGACCGGCCGGGCGTCGCCGTCGCCGACCGGGACGCGATGACCGCGGCGTACGTCCGCGAGCTGCAGGTCGGCGCGTCGGTGAACTACCTGCTGGTCGGGCTGATCATGATGTACACGGCGATCTCTGTGGTCAACACCCTGGTGATGGCGACGAGCCGGCGGCGCCGGGAGCTCGGGCTGCAGCGGCTCACCGGATCCACCCGCGGCCAGGTGCTGCGCATGATGACCCTCGAGGCCATCCTGGTGGCCGCGGTCGGCATCCTGCTCGGCACGCTGGTGTCGACCACGACCCTGGTCCCGTTCAGCCTGGCGGCGACCGACTCGGTGTGGCCGTCCGGTCCACTGTGGATATACGGCGCCGTGGTCGGCGTGGCCACCGTGCTGACCGTGGCCGCCACGCTGCTGCCGGCCTGGTTCGCCACCCGCGGCCGGCCGGCGGAGGCGGCGGCCGGGCCAGAGTGACGCGCTCAGATCCAGGTGGGCGTGAACCCCGAGACGCACCACCGCCCGTCCGCCTGGCGGGCGCTGACCCCGCCGCTGGCGCGCTTGCCCCCGACGGTGCCCCGCACGTCGACGTTGACGAAGCCCTCGCCGCCCGACGCGTCGGCCGGATCCAGCTCGAGCTCCGCGCCCAGGTTGGTCACCTCGGTGACCCGCAGCCGCAGCCTGGAGTCCGTGGGGCACACCAACTCCATGGCCCCATCGGGATCGCGGGCGTTGACGGCGTCCAGGAACCGGTCGAGCACACCGGTCGCGTCGTCGGGCGGCGCTCCCACGCTCGACTCGGGGTTGGTGGGGGACGCGGGGACACCGCCGGCGTCGGCGGCGTCGATGCGCTTCCAGCACCAGCGGTTGCCGTCCTTGGCCAGCACGGCCTGGATCGTGGCGCGGTCGTCGTCGCGCTCCACCTCGATGACCGCCCTCGCCTCGGAGCCGGACACCGACAGCGCGGTCAGCTCCGCGCCGCCGATCCGGTCGGCGGTGCCGATCAGGTCGCGGGTCTCGGCGTTGCCGCCACAGGTGAGCGCGGTTAGCACGGCTGAGTTCCCGGCCTCGAGGCAGTCGGCGATCGCCTCGGCGTACGGCCGCGGGTCGTCGCCGCTCGGCCGGGCGCAGCCGGAGGCCGAGTCACCGCCCGCGACCAGGAAGCCGGGCCAGGCGAACGCCGTGACCCCGAAGGCGATCATGGCCACCGCGAGAAAGGCCAGCGCCACCCCGAGGGCGGTGCGTCGCGGCGGAGACGGCGGCCGCTGGCGGTAAGGGTTCGGCCGCTGCCCGTATTGATCGGGATACGTCATCGGCTCCTCCCCAGTTCGACCGCCGCAGCGTAGCCGAGCCGATCCCGCGGCAGGGCGGGCTTGACGGGACGTCACCCGATTGTGCAACGTGCGCATTCGCGCCGACGATCAGCTCGGCCCGGACCGGATCGGTGTGCGGCTCGGCCCGATCTACCCGCTCGAGCACCTGGCGCGGGGCGGTTTCAGTCGTCGCGCCCGACACCGCGATCGGGTGCGCTCATGTCCCCGGTTCCCGGGGTGCCATCGGCGAGCCCATAGCGCAGGTACACGGTGCCCTTCGGGCTGGCTACCGGCGGTTCGAGGAGTGTGACGTTCGTGGGCACCGCGCCACCGTCGAACACCTTCTTCCCGACGCCGAGCACGATCGGGTGCACCCAGAGGTCGAGACGGTCGAAGAGCCTCTCGCGCAGGAGGGTCTGCACCAGGTTCAGGCTCCCGACGACCTTCACGTGCTCGTGCCGGTCACGGATCTCGCGCACCGCGCCGGCCAGATCCGGGCCGAGCTGCGTGGACCCGGCCCACGACAGGTCGGGCCGGCCGCGGGAGGCCACGTACTTCGGGACGCCGTTGAACAGCGTGGCGATCTCGTTGTCCTCGCCGCCCTGCTGGTGCGGCCAGTAGGCGGCGAAGATCTCATACGTCCGCCGCCCGAGCAGCAGGGCGTCCGTACCCTCGTACGCGGCGCCGATCTGCGCCCCGGCGACCTCGTCCACCAGGGGTGCCTGCCAGCCGCCGAACGGGAACCCCACCGGGTCCTCGTCGGGGCCGCCGGGCGACTGCCCGACGAGGTCGAGGGTTGCGAACAGCTCGATGTGGATCAGGCCCATGCCTTGCTCCCATGAGTTGGTCGTCGTCAACCGTGCGGCACGGCGCCCTGCTTACGCCGGCCGCACTCCCCACACACGATAGATCACCAGCCGCGCCCCAACCGGGTGGTGCCCCGCATACGAGCCGACGCCCCGGGTTCCGCGGTCATCGAGAAGTCCTCGTCCGCGCCCTCGTGTCCGCCTTGTCCGCGGCGGCCTTGGCCTTTCCGGCGGCGGCCTTGGCCTTCCCGGCCGCGGACCTCGCCTTGCCCACGTGGTCCTTGCCGTTGCCCGCGGCGTGTGCCTTGACGGCGGCCTCGACGCTCTGCTGCAGGGCCGTGATCAGGTCGTCGACGGTGGCGTCCTCCTCGGGGGCGGACGGGCGGACCACCTCGCGGCCCTCGATCTTGGCCTCGATGAGGTCCTCGAGCGCCTCGCGGTAGCGGTCGGTGTACTGGGCCGGCACGAACGTTCCGGACAGCTGCTCGATGGCCTCCACCGCGGCCTGCACCTCGGGACCGATCAGCTCGACATCCTCGTGCAGAAACGGGAACTCGGGGGTGCGGATCTCGTCCGGCCACAGCATCGTGGTCAGCACGATGACCTGGTCGCGCACCCGGAGCACGCCGAGGCTCTCCCGCGCGCGCAGCGCCACCTTGACCACCGCGGCCCGGCCCGCCTGCTGCAGCGCCTCGCTGAGCAGCACGTACGGCTTGATCCCGGCCGGCTCCGGCTCCAGGTAATAGCTCTTGGACAACGAGATCGGGTCGATCTGCTCGAGCGGCACGAACGCCCGCACGTCGATCAGCCGGGTGGTGGCCAGGGGCAACGTGGCGAGATCCTCGTCGGTGAGCATGACCACGTCCCCGGCCGGCATCTCGTAGCCGCGGACGATCTCGGAGAACGGCACCTCCGCCCCGTCGACCTCGCACACGCGTTTCTGCCGGATGCGGCCGCCGTCATTGGCGTGCAGTTGATGCAGCTCAATGTCGTGCTCCTCGGTGGCGGTATACGCCTTGACCGGGATAGCGGCCTTTCCGTAGCCGATTGTGCCCTTCCACATGCTGCGCATTGGCGACCTCCGCAGAACCTCGCTCAACCCACGGTATCGGTAGGGTCTGACACCGACAAACGACCATGCTTCCCCTGCCCCGCGCGGGACGACGGCTCCGGCTCGGCATGGGCCGGCCCGGCGCTGTTCTGGCCGGTCGCCGCGCTCACCGGTCGCAACGGCGTGGAATTTCGAAATGGCCGGGTCGGCCGCACCGACCTTGGTCGAGATCGGCCGCTCCGCTATGACAGGCGGGTCTCCGCGCCGATCATGTCCAGCACCACGTCGAGCAGCGGACGGGCCTCGGTAAGGGCTTCCGCGGAGTGCCCGGAGGCCTCCGCGGCCGCGGACAGCACCTCGGACAGGGCGCCGTCGACCCGGCGGCCCCGCACGTAGTCGGCCAGCTGGCCAAGCGCCGCCGCGATGTGTCGCTGGCCGGCGACAAGGTGCTCGACGATGGCGGCCAGCTCCCCCGCCGTGCCCACGCACGCCCCCACCCGCGGCGCGGTGGTGCCGTCGGCGAGCCCCGCCGCGCTCGCCTCGAGATGTGACGCGACGACGCTTCCGGGAAGCACGGACATCCCAAGCTCGGGCATGCGGCCATGGTGCCAGGGCGCGGCCCGGTCTCCCGGGAGCGACACACCGTGCAGTGAAGGGACCCTTCGGGGCGTCGACCGTCCCAAAGGGTCCCTTCATGGCATTCGCTCAGCGTCTGGTCGGAATCGTCTCCGGGTCGACCATGACATCGGACTGCTGGTTCGGCGGGTTGTTGCCCTCGACGTTCGGCTCGGCGAACCGGGCGTCGGTCCAGCATGGAATGGCGACGCCGCGGCTGGTGGCGAGGCCGTTGTAGTCACCGATGAAGGTGCCCTGCCGGAAGGCGAGGTCGGCGTTCCAGGAGCGCTCCGACACCCGGCGGGTGTTGAAGCCGCGGCCGTTGTTGGTCGACACCGACAGCGAGGTGTCGATCAGTTGCGGGCCGCTGTAGCGCCGGTCGAAGTAGGCCACCGCGACCACTCCGTCCGGGGTCACCGACAGCCACGGGAACCACTGGTCGTCGACGGAGGCGCCGGTGATGTTGAGCGGCTGGCTCCAGGTCCGTCCGGCGTCGGACGACGAGACGACGAACACGTCGGTGTTGGTGTTCTCCGCGGTGCCGTTGCGGTTGTCGGCGAACGTGAGGTACAGCCGCCCGTTCCGGTCGTCGATGTCGATGTTGCCGGCGGCGTTGGTGCGGGCGCACATCAGGTCGAGCGTCTGCCGCCCGGCGCACACCGGGTACTTGGCGGCGCCGTCGAACACGTCGGCCACCTTGACCGGCGGATCCCACGTGGCGCCGCCGTCGACCGACTTCACCACGAGGTACTGGTTGCGCTCGACGCTGTTGACGTTGAAGTTCTCGAACGCCACGTACACGTGGCCGTTGCGCGGATCCACCACCGGCACGGAGAACTGGTCCTCGTCGCACGCGGGGGCGTCCTGGTCGCCGGTCTGGAACTCGCAGAACGGCGCGCTGCCGGAGATCTCCTGCGGCTCCGACCAGTTGCGGCCCTGGTCGTCGGAGTACGCGACGTGGATCGCCGAGTCGACGCTCTCGGTGCCCGACGGGCCGCTGTCGAACACGGTCCAGGTGACGTACAGCCGGTCGACGCTGACCCGAAGCGGATCGGTGCCCGGCACCAGGGTTGCGCCCGCCGGCCGCGGCCCGGCCGTCATCCACTCCTTGTCGTGGAAGATCTGGCAGTCCTCCGGTCCCCCGTTGTGCACGGTCATGCCGTCGCCCTCGGAGATCAGGGTGCCGGCGGGCGCGGGCCCGTCGACCACCGTCGACCAGGTGACCCCGCCGTCCTCGGAGCGGATCACCCCGATGTAGGAGTCGCAGTTGGTGCGGCCGAAGGCGATGAACGACGCGTAGGCCACGCCGTCGCGGTCGAAGGTGACCACCGGGTCCCCGGTGCCGTACATGGCCCGGTCCGGCGTGATGACCTGGCGGGTGTGCCGGCTGTACGGCCAGGTCTTGCCGCCGTCGAACGACACGTACAGACCCATGATCGAGTCGACGCCCGGCTCGTAGTCGTTGGCGCTGGCGATCACGTTGGCGGGGTTGGTCGGGTTGATGGCGATGGACGTCTCGTTGGCCGGCCAGCCCGATCCGCTGCCGAACTGCGCGCTCGGGTTGGCCTTGTTGTCGCCGTTGGCCTGGATGTCATCCGAGGCCGCTCCGACGGCGGTCGCAACCCCCCGAGCAGCGGTCACCCCGGTCCCGTTGAGGATGTCCGGGTCGGCCACACCGGACAGCTGCGGCCGTCCCGGCTTGGCGTCGAATCCGAACCTGCCCTTGGCCTCCGCTTGTGACGGCGCGTTGGCCACGGTGAGAATTGCTCCGGTTAGCGTAATGACGGCCGCGGCCGTCCAAATCCGCCTTCTCATGCCACGTCCCTTGTGATCGACGGTGATCGCTTCTGGCGGTGCGGACCCCGGCGTGGGACGCTACTCCGGGTGCGACAATCAGGGATACCCGCCAAATGCGCGTAATCCGGGCTATGCCGGGATGATCGCCGATCGGCCGGACTCGACCAAGAACGACGCGGCGGTTCTGGTCGGCGCCTGGCGGACCTCGATGGTGTCGACCACGCGAACGTCGGTGCGCCAGATGTCCCGACCGATCTCGCAGCGCAGGTAACCCCGGTTGAGCCCGTCGAAGTAGCGGACGTGCGGGTTGAGGATCGGGTTGAACTGCTTGATGGGCGCGTCGAATGCCACCGGGAAATCCGAGCTGATCGAGGTGCCGACGAACTCGACGGCCACATTGGGCGACGCCGGATCGTCGAAGTTCGGCTTGAGCTCGCTGACCCAGGTGGAATGGATGTCGCCGGCCAGGAACACCGGGTTGGCCACCCGCGCGTCGGCCAGCAGCCGCAGCAGCCGGGTGCGCTGCGGCTGGTAGCCGTCCCACTGGTCGAGGTTGACGATCGTCGGCGGCACCTGCGTGGGATTCGGGAACCTGGTGCGGCTCATCATGACCTGCTGGGCCACCACGTTCCAGCGCGCGGCCGAGCCGGTCAGCCCGTCGGCCAGCCAGCGCTCCTGCTCGGCGCCGGTGAGCGTGCCGTCGACGTTGCCGGCGCCGGGCGGCTCCGGCCCGAGGTCGTCGGGGAACCCGCCGGGCTGGTCGGTGCGGTACTGCCGGGTGTCGAGCACGTTGAGCCGGGCCAGCCGGCCGAAGTCGAACCGGCGGAAGATGCGCAGCGCGGGCGAGCCGGGCCGCGGCGTGGCCCGGATCGGCATGTGCTCGTAGTAGGCCTGGTATCCGGCGGCCCGCTGGACGGCGAACTCCTCCGGGGTCTGCCGCCGCGGACCGGTGTCGTCGATCTCGTCGATCAGGTCGGCGTAGTTGTTCTCCACCTCGTGATCGTCCCAAGTGGACACCCAGGGGAACGCCGCGTGCGCCGCGCGCAGAGCCGGGTCGCTCTTGTACAGCGCGTGCCGGGCGCGGTAGTCGTCAAGGGTGCGCAGCTGGCCCAGCCCCGGCGTGGCCGGCGTGGTGTGGACGCGGTCCGGGAACCGGCTGTTCGGGTCGGACTCGTAGATGTAGTCGCCGAGGTGCAGCACCAGATCGACGTCCTCGTCGGCCATGCCGAGGTACGCCGGCCAGTAACCGTTCTGGAAGTCCTGGCAGCTGGCCACGGCGATGCGCAGCCGCTCCGGGTCGGCGTGGCGGCCCGGCGCGGTCCGGGTGCGCCCCACCGGGCTCAGGTGCCGTCCGGCCCGGAAGCGGTAGAAGTACTCCCGCCCCGGCCGCAGCCCGCGCGCGTCGACGTGCACCGAATGGGCCAGCTCCGCGCGAGCCAGCGCCACCCCGGCCCGCGCCACCCGCCGGAACCGCTCGTCCTCGGCGATCTGCCAGCCAACCGGGATCACCCGGCGCGGCATCGCGCCCGCTTCCCGCAGCAGCCGGGTCCACAGCACCACGCCGTCCGGCAACGGATCCCCGCTGGCCACGCCGAGCGGGAACGGGTCGGCGGTGTCCGCAACGGGCGTCGCGGACACCGCGTTCGTCCCGACCAGCATGGCCCCGGCCGCCGCGGCGGCTCCGGTGAGTACCTGGCGTCGCTTGAGCATGGGCCCCATCCTGGCCCTACTTCAGGCTCACCACCAGAGTGCCGTCGCCGCCGCGCACCCGGACCTCGTCGCCGCGGGCCGTGCGCACGACGTCGTAGGCCACCGGGCGGCCGTTGAGCGTCACGCCGCCGACCGACTTTCCGGCGGGCAGCACCGCGCCGATCGTCAGCGCCGCGCGCAACCGTTGCATGTGGACGGTCGTGCGGAGCTGGCGGTCGCCGGCCGACGCCGAGACGTCCACGGAGCCCTTGCCCAGCCGGATGTTGCGGCCACCGATCTGCTGCTGCCCCGCGGGAATCTGCGGCACCACGGACAGCCGGCCGAAACCGAGATCGGGGGCGACGCCGAGCTGCTGGTGCACCACCGGCCACAGCGTTCCGTAGGCGCCCCAGGCCTGCAGCGACATCGACCGGTCGGTGAACGCGCGGTCGATGTTGGCCACGAAGTCCGGGGACGGGGCGATCTCCGGCATGTGGCCTGGGGTCTCCCAGACGGTGGGGTCGAGCTGGATCCGGGCGTTGCCGGTGGTGTACCGGCCCTGCTGCCCGGCGCCCAGCCGGCCGTAGTTGCCCTCGGCCACCGCCATCACCGCGGTGTTCAGCGAGAAGATCGACCGCTCACTGCGCACAGTGGACACCACGCTGTCGCACGACGGGCCGGGGTTGCCCTCCGGCGCCGAGGTCGGGCCGCTGCCGGTGTGGAAAAGGCCGTACTGGCCGGTGAAGCAGTCCCGCTCCCGCTGGGTGAGCGCGGTGTTGCCGTGCTCGACGGAGGCGAGTGGACCACCGGGCAGCTCGGCTTCCATCGGCGTGACCCCGGTCCAGTGCCGCTGGAAGATCCTCGTGTTGTCGTTGGCCGGGTTGGCCGGATCGTCGATCGACTCGGCGTAGTTGTTGGCGTCCCCGCCGGTCCACCACTGCTGCTCGAACTGGCCGCGTAGCGCGGTCGCCCGCTGGGTCGCCCACTGCGCGGTGGCCCGATCACCCTTGCTGGTGGCCAGATCCGCGAGGTCGAGCAGGCCGCGGATGAAGTACACGGTGCTGTCCAGCTTCTCAACGCCCATGCCGGACCGCTCGACGTTGCCGAGGCCCTCGAGCCAGCCGTCGCCGTCGGCGTCGAGCGTGCGCTCGACGTAGCGCAGGTTGCGCACGGCGAAGTCGTACAGCTCGTCGCGGAACCGGTCGTCTCCGGTCCACCGCCACACCAGCGCCACCGCGCTTGGGAACTTCACGGTCTCGTCGGTGTTGCCGGCGTCGTCGTTTGCTCCGAAGTAGACGTCCCCTGTGGACACTACCTCGTGCACGAGCTTGCCGCTGCGGTCGTTGACCACCTCGCTGACGTCGCGCAACGCCAGCAGGTGCGCCTTGAGCGGCTCGAACTGGCCGGCGGCCACCGCGGCGAACGCGGTGTACTCGCCGTCGGTGGCGAACAGCCACGGGTAGTCGGGGAACCCGGCGCCGAACCAGCGCGCCGCCCGCAGGCTACCCGCCGCCGCCGGATATGCCCGGCCCTCGTCCACGTCGCGCAGGTTCAGATCCCGCGCCTCCTGCACGGAGTCGGCCAGGTTCTGCTTGCTCCACTCGACGCTGCGCTGCAGCAGCCGGTCGCCCGGCAGGTCGACGACGGTGTTGCCGGCCAGCCTCCGCCGGCTGTCCACCTTGGACACGAGGGCCCGCAGCGGGTCGCGCATGGCGGCCGCGAACTCGGCCCTGGCCACGCCGGGTCCGCGATCCGAGCCGGCCACACCGAACCAGACCGTCGTCGGCCGCCCCGGCGTGAGCCGGACGCGGTAGTCCAGCCGCCCGCCCGTGCCGCGCCCGGTGGCCGAGTCGTCGCAGCGGAACGGCGTCGGCCCGTCGGCCGGGCAGACCACCGGCGGCTCCTGCGGGCCACGGTGCCCGGCGCCGAGCGCGTGCCCGGTCGGGTTCAGCGATCCGCCGACCACGGCCGCGTAGTCGTGCGCGCCGAGGCCCGGCGAGGTGCCGTTCTCCCGGAACTCCAGGGTGCCGTTGGCGAACGCCCCGGTGTCCGGCAGGTTCACGTCGCCGGCGTTGGGCGTCGTCCAGCCCCACGGGTACGCCGGCATCAGCTCGGAGTGCGCGTCCATGGCCAGCCGCACGGTCTTCGGCGTGTCGGAGCGCAGCACCAGGCCGATCACCGCGGCCCTGGTGCCGTCCGGCACGAAGTCCACCCGGTCCACCGCAACGCCGCCGCTGGGCCGGTACGCGTAGCGCTGGTAGCCGAACCCGTTGGTGTAGCGGGTGGTGGCGAGGTCGTCGCCGAGCCAGGCGCCGTCGACGGCGAACCACATCCCGTCGAGCAGCTTGACCGGCGGCGTCCAGAAGCCGGCCATCTCACCGCGGATGTGCCAGCCGCTGGCCGGATAGAGCCCGGTCTCGTCGCCCATCGCGATGAACCGGTCGCCGGTGACCAGCGCGCGCCGGTCGGCAAGCCGACTGGTCTCCGACACCTCCCCCAGCCCGGTGAGTACGTCGTCCACAGTGGATTCTTCGGCGGCGGCCGGGATGGCGCAGACCGATAGGGCCAGCGCCGTGGTCGCCGCATACAGGGTGATGCGGCGCAGCATTCTTACTTCACACCTCCAGCGGTGAGGCCCGCGATGATCCGGCGCTGGAAGATCAGCACCACGATCACCAGCGGTACCGTGAGGAGCACGCCGGCGGCCATCTTCGTGCCGAACGGCGAGTCGAACCCGGTCGTGCCGGTGAACTGGGAGACGGCCACGACCGCGGTCTGCATGCTCTTCTCGTTCACCATGGTCAGGGCGATGATGAACTCGTTCCACGTCGCGATGAACGCGAGAATCGCCGTGGTGAACATGCCGGGTGCGGCCAGCGGGATGATGATCTTACGGAACGCCTGGCCGCGGGTGAGCCCGTCGACCATCGCGGCCTCCTCGAGCTCCTTGGGCATCTGCCGGAAGAACGTGGCCAGCACCCACACCGTCAGCGGCAGCGCGAACGACAGGCTGGGCACGATCATCGCCTGGTAGGTGTTGATCCACCCGATGTCGGTGAACAGCTTGAGCAGCGGCACCAGCAGCGAGACCACCGGGAACATGGACATCGCGATGATGATCCCGGCGACCAGGCCCTTGCCCCGGAACTCCATGCGCGCGATCGTGTACGCCGCGAACGTGCCGAGGATCAGGGTCAGGATCGTGGTGATCCCGGCGACGACGATGCTGTTGAGCAGGTTCCGGCCGAAGCCGACCGCCGGGTCGAACACCGCCGTGAAGTTCTCCATCGAGAACGGTTGCGGGAACAGCGTCTTCTCGTTCTGCTCGGTCGGCAGCCGGAAGGACGAGACCACCATCCAGTAGAACGGGATGAGGCAGTAGAGGACGATGACGGCGATGCCGAGGTGCAGCAGCCAGCGGCGGCCGGCGCCGGGTGCGGTGGTGCTCATACCCCAACTCCTGCCTGTGCGGTGGACGGCGCCGGCACGGGTGCCCGTTTCTTGACTTCCTTCCGTCGAGTTCTCGCTTCGCCGATGATGTCGGCGCCGAGCAGCTTGACGAACACGAACGCGACCAGCACGACGTAGACGAACAGCACGGTGGCGTAGGCGGCCGCCGGCCCGTAGCGCAGGTTCGTCGCCTCGTCTTGGGCCAGCATGGACAGCGTCTCGACCGACGACTTCCGCGCGCCGATCATGACGTAGGGCAGGTCGAACATGCGCAGCACGTCCAGCACCCGGAACAGCACCGCGACCAGCAGCGCCGGTTTCACCAGGGGCAGCGTGATCCGCCAGAACGTCAGCCAGGCGTTGGCGCCGTCGACCCTGGCGGCCTCGTAGACGTCGGTCGAGATGATCTGCAGCCCGGCCAGCGTGAGCAGCCCGATGAACGGCGCGGTCTTCCAGGTGTCGGCGATGACCACCGCCCAGAACGCCTGCTGCCCCTCGGCGGTCCAGAGCACCTGCTGGCCGATGACCGCGTTGGCCACGCCGTCGCTCTGGAAGATCCACTGCCAGAGCAGGGCGGACACGGCGGTCGGGATCGCCCATGGCACCAGGATGCTGGCCCGCACCAGGCCCCGGCCGCGCAGCGCGTGGTGCATGACCAGCGCCATCGACACCCCGATCACGATCTCGATCGCCACCGAGACTACGGTGAACATGGTGGTGTTGACGAACGCGTTCCAGAACCGGTCGGCCACCTCGCCCTGGAAGATCGCCGTGTAGTTGTCGATGCCGACGAACCGTTCCCCCTCGACGACGAACCCGCTTTCGTCGACCCCCTCCTCTCTGCGGTACAGCGACTCACGCAGGGCGGAGATCAGCGGATAGGCGATCACCAGCGCAAGCACGACGAACGTGGGCGACAGCAGCAGCGCGGCGAGCTTCCCCGACCCCTGGGGGCTCATCTTCGGTGACGATTTTCTCTGGGGCTTGGCTTCCCCCGGCGGGGCTTGCGCGGTCGTGGTCACGGTGATCTCCGGGCGGGTGGTGGCGAATCGAATGAGGGTATTCCCGGCCGGGCGCCGGGGGAATGCCGCGCCCGGCCGGGAACGTGGACCTACTGCTTGGTCAGCTCCTCGAGCTTCTTCTGCAGATCGGAAAGCGCCTGATCGGCACTCTTCGTTCCGGTCAGCGCGGCGTAGGCGTTCTCCTGGATCGCCGCGGTGACGTCGCCGTACTTGACGGCCTTCGGCCGCGGCTTCGCGCCCTCGATCGAGGCCTTGAGCGTCGGCAGATACGGGAACTTCTGCACCAGCTCGCTGTCCTCGTACAGCTTGGTGCGGGTCGGGGCCTGCGACGTGGCCAGCAGGTTGGACCGCTGGTTGTCCTCGTTGGAGAAGTACTTGATGAAGTCCAGCGCGGTGGCCTTGTTCTTGGCGAAGGCGGAGATCGCGAAGTTGTGCCCGCCGAGGCTGGACGAGCCGGGGCCGTTCACGCCGGGCAGCGGCGCGACGTCGAACTTGCCGACCACCTGGGAGGAGCCGTCGGTCTTGTTGGCCAGCGCCCACTGGTACGGCCACTGCCGGTGGAACAGGAGCTGACCGGCCTGGAATGCCCGCCGACCCTCTTCCTCCTTGAAGGTGATGGCCTGCTGCGGGATCGCGCCGGTCTTGAAGCCCTGGACCAGGGTGTCCAGCCCGGTCTTGGCCTGCGAGCTGTTCACCGCGGGGGTGCCGTCCTCATTGACGATCGTTCCGCCGGCCGACTGCACGGCCTCGGCGAAGTTGACGGTCAGGCCCTCGTACTTCTCGAACTGGCCGGCGTAGCAGCCCATGTTCTCCGTGCCCGGCAGCCCGCGCACCTTCTGGCACGCGGCGATCAGCTCCGTCCACGTCTTCGGCGGCTGCAGGCCCGCCTGGTCCAGCAGGTCCTTGCGGTAGTACAGCAGCCCGCCGTCGCCGTAGACCGGCAGCGCGTAGAGCTTGTCGCGGTACTTCGCGGTGTCCACCGCCGGCTTGAGGTAGTTGTCCAGGTCGAACTGGTCCTGCGGCAGCTCCACGACCCAGCGGTTGGCGGCGAACTCGGCCGTCCACACCACGTCAAGGTTGAGGACGGTGTACGCGTCGGACTTGATCTGGGCGTTCTGCACCATCTGCTGGCGCTGTCCGTCCGCGGACTCCGGCAGCTCGACGATCCGCACCTTCTCGGTCGGGTGATCGGTGTTCCACTTGTCGATGAGCTTCTGCATGTTGCCGGAGGTGTCCTTGCCGCTCACGAAGGTGATCTCGCCGCGACCCTCCAGCGCGGCCGGCTGACCACCTCCGCCGCCGCCCCCGCCTCCGGTGTTGCCGGAATCGCTTCCGCACGCCGCAAGCAGGGCCGCCGCGGCCAGCGCGACCGCGCCACGCAGGGCCCTTGCTCCAACCATCATGTTCCGCATCTCCTGTCCGATAACTTCTACTTCAACCCTGCGTTATATCAGCGCTCGCCCTGCTGACGATCATGGCTGGCAGCAGGACACCCTCGGGATCGCCGGCGGGAGCCTCCAGCAGCCGCAACGCGGTGGCCGCGATCTCGGCCACCGGCTGCCGCACGCTCGTCAGCCCCGGCGAGACCGCCGAGGCCAGCGGTGTGTCGTCGAAACCGGTGACGGCGACGTCGATTCCCGGCCGGCCGCCCCGGTTCGTCACCGCACGCATCACACCGAGCGCGAACACGTCCGACAGAGCCATGATCGCCGTCGGCGGTTTCGCCCGGTCGAGCAGGACGTGGGCGGCCCGTTCGCCGTCCACGGCCGTGTCCCCGGCACACGACACCGACATCCCGCTGATCGGCAGGCCGAGACGCGCGCAGGCGTCACGCCATCCCCGCCGACGGTCCTCAGCGGCACCCAACCGACCACTCCTGCCGACGAACCCGATTCTGCGGTGCCCGCGGGCGTGCAGCCCGTCGACGAGCGCCGCACATGCCGCCGCACCGTCCACATCGACCCACGACCACGGTTCCCGGCCATCCCGGGGCCACGTCCGCCCAAAGGAGACGAACCGGATGTCCCGCTCGGCCAGCCACCGATGGCGAGGATCATCCCGCTCCGAGTCGGACAGCACAAACGCATCCACGGCCTGTTGCGCCACCAGATCGGCGTATACCGGCATGCCCGACTTCCCGGGCGGGGCGGTGAACAGCAGCACGTGGCGCCCGACGGTCTCCATCGCGGCGGACAGCGCGTGCAGGAAGGAGTCCATCATGGAATTCGCATAACCGATCGAGCGCTGCGGAATGCAGTAGCCGATCAGTCCGGCGCTGCCGGTGCTCAGGCTGCGGGCGCTGCGGTTGGGCCGGTAGCGCAGCTCGTCGATCGCCTTGATGACCTTGGCCAGGGTCGACGGCTCGAGCCGGTGTGGCGCGTTGATGGCGTTGGATACGGTCTGCCGCGACACGGCCGCGTGCGCCGCCACCTGCCGCAGGGTCACCGCCCGATGGCGGACCGACCGCTGAGTCATCGTCGACTCCTCTGGCCCCTGCCCCTGTCCTCCCGTGTCGGCGCATGATCGCTCGGGTGGCACACTACGTGCCGGTTTGACCGGTCAAACGCTGGCCTAGGGTGTCCCACGCGCGCCCTAGTGTCAACCCCGCGACTCGAGGAGCCGCCCCGTGCCCGCGCTGCATGACCTGATCACCGTTCTGCACGCTCCCGATCTCGTACTGTCCGCATCGGACGGTCAGATCCGCTCCGGTGGATCCGACGGCTGGTACCGCCGCGATCGCCGGGCCCTTGCCCAGCTGGAGATCTCCGTGGCCGATGGCCGGGTGGTGCCGATCGGCATGTGGCGCAACGGAGCCTCGGCGGTCACCGTCCAGTCGATGATCGCCCCGGTCGCCGGGAACGACCCGTCGGTCACGATCGGCCGTCATCGTGCCCTTTCGCCGTCGGCGCTGACCGACCGGGTCGAGCTCACCAACTTCGGCACGTCCGCGGCAACCCTGACGCTGCGAGCGCGCGTCAGCACCGACCTCGCCGGTATCGACGCGGTCAGGTCGATGCGGCTCACCCAGCCGGCCGCTCCACTCTTGCACGAGGACAACGTGCGGTGGGAGGCCGACGACATCACCGTTTCGTTGCGATGCACGCCCGCGCCGTCGACCGCGTCGGTGGCCGGCGCCCGCGCCGAGCTGGCCTGGGAGGTCGAGCTGCCGCCAAGGAGCGCGTGGTCGCTGCTCCTCTCGGGGGCCTGCGATGACCGCCGGCACACCGGTTTCCTGCCGGCGCCGGCGGTGGCTCCACAATGGACGGTACCGCTGGTCCCCGGCGAGGTGCGGGCGCTGGTCGACGCCAACCTGGCCGACCTCGACGCGCTGCTGCTGGCCGACCCGGATGTGCCGCAGGACCGGTTCGTCGCCGCCGGAGCGCCCTGGTACCTGACGCTGTTCGGCCGGGACGCGCTGTGGACCGCCCGGATGCTGCTGGCTGTCGGCGGCGCCGAGCTGGCCGCCGGCACGCTGCGCATCCTGGCCCGCCGGCAGGGTGTCCGGCACGACCCCGAGTCCGAGGAGGCGCCGGGCAAGATCCTGCACGAGGCCCGCCCGGCCCCGCAGCGCACGCCGGAGCTGACCCTGCCCGCGACGTACTACGGCACGATCGACGCCACCGCGCTGTGGGTGTGCCTGCTGCACGACGCCTGGCGCGCCGGGATGCCCACCGACGAGGTCGCGGCCCTGCTGCCGAACCTGGTGGCGGCCATGGAATGGATCACCGGCCCGGACGCCGACCCGGACGGCGACGGCCTGCTCGAGTACGCCGGCTCGACCTCCGGCGGCCTGGCCAACCAGGGCTGGAAGGACTCCGCCGACGCGATCCGGCACCTCGACGGCCGCTTCGCGCAGCCCCCGGTCGCGCTGTGCGAGGTACAGGGCTACGCCTACGCCGCCGCGGCCGGCGCGGCCAGCCTCGCCGGGGCGTTCGGCCTGGCCGAGGGCTCGGCCTGGCTGGACTGGGCGCAGCGGCTACGCGACCGCTTCCACGCCGCCTTCTGGCTGCGCGACGAGGTCGGGCCGTACCCCGCGATCGCCCTGGACGCGGCCAAGACGCCGGTCTCCGGCGCCACCTCCAACATGGGCCATCTGCTCGGCACCGGCCTGCTGTCCACCGAGCAGGCCCGGTCCGTCGCCGAGCGGCTCGCCGCCCCCGACCTGACCACGCCCTACGGCCTGCGCACGATGACCACGACGCACGCCGCCTACAACCCGATCAGCTACCACTGCGGCAGCGTCTGGCCGCACGACACCGCCATCGCGATCATGGGCCTGGCCACCGAGGGCCACCACGACCTGGCCGGCACCCTGTCCGAAGCCCTCCTCCGGGCCGCGCAATACTTCGACGCCCGCCCGCCGGAGCTCTACGGCGTCCTCGACGACGGCCCGCCCGTGCACTACCCCTCCGCCTGCCGCCCCCAAGCCTGGGCCGCCGCCGCCATCATCGTGGCGGCACTGCATGCACGCCGAGCAGGCCCGTGAGATACGGAGTCGGCCGCTCAGATTCCACGGCCTGGTAACCACCAGGATCAAAGCGCGGAAACGACTGCCGCGCAGCGCCCGCGGCGCGGCAGTAGTCCGCCACGGCGATCTTGTGCTGCACCCGGTCCTCACCACCGCCGACCTCTCGCGAAAACCGCGGCCATGCGGACCGCATCTCCACCAGATCGTGCGGCCGTCTCCGTACCCGCGTCCGGGCTGCCGTCGCGATCAACGTGGCGGGGCTACACCTCACGTGAGCCGGGGAAGCCGCGTCACGTTGCTTCCCGGCGCGCGGCCAGGGTGGCTAGGCGGGCGGGGGTGGGCCAGCGGACGTCGGTGACCCAGCCGAGCTTCTCGAACACCCAGATGAGCCGGGCGGAGATGTCGATCTGTCCCCGCTTGACGCCGTGCCGGGCGCAGGTGGGGTCGGCGTGGTGCAGGTTGTGCCAGGACTCGCCCATGCTGAGGATGGCGAGCGGCCAGAAGTTGGCCGAGTGGTCGCGGGCCGCGAACGGGCGGCTGCCGATCATGTGGCAGATGGAGTTGACCGACCATGTCACGTGGTGCAGGAAGGATACGCGGACCAGGCCGGCCCAGAAGAACGCGGTGATCGCGCCCCACACCGACCAGGTGATCAGGCCGCCGAGGACGGCCGGGGCGGCCATGGTGACCGCCGTCCACAGGCCGAACTGGCGGTGCACCCGCCGGATGTCGTTGTCGGCGAGCAGGTCCGGGGCGAACCGCTCCTGGTTGGTGAGCCGGCGGTCGAAGATCCATCCCATGTGGGCGTGCCAGAATCCCCTGGCGAGTGCCAGCGGAGAGGTGCCGAACGCCCACGGCGAATGCGGGTCGCCGTCGCGGTCGGAGAACGCGTGGTGGCGCCGGTGGTCGGCCACCCAGTGCAGGATCGGCCCCTGCAGCGCCATGCTGCCCGCGATGGCCAGGGCGATCCGCATGCTCCGCGGGGCCTTGAACGCCCGGTGGGTGAAGTACCGGTGGAAGCCCACCGTGATGCCGAGGCTGGTGCCGGTGTAGAACGCCGCGGCGAGCCCGAGGTCGATCCAGCCGACCCCCCACCCCCAGGTCAGCGGGATCGCCGCGATCAGCGCGAGGAACGGTCCCATGATGAACAGGTAGGTGCCGACCTGAGCGGCGACCGTGCGCTGCGCACCGTGCAGGGGCTTCGGGCCCGAGGCCATGAGCGCGGTCATGAGCGCCACGGAATCGCGTCAGTGCGCACGGCACCGAACAATCGGGCGAACCGCCCATCAAGGATGTGTGAACTTCCCATCCGCAGAGTCTGCCGTGCCGGGGTCGGCCGGGGGAAGCTCCGCCAGCGCTTCGGTGATCTTCGCGGCGTAACTGGACAGCTGCGTGTAGATCCCCGGGTACTTCGGCCGGGCGCACCCCTGGCCCCAGCTCACGATGCCGACCTGCAGGTGCGTGCCGTCCTCGAGGGTGGTCACCATCGGCCCACCCGAGTCGCCCTGGCAGGTGTCCACTCCCCCGGCCTCGAACAGGCCGGCGCAGATCATCGCGTCGTCGGCGAAGTTGACTCCGCTGGCCCGGTACGCCGTGCCGCAGATGTCGTCCGCCACGATCGGCACCCGCGCCTTGAGCAGCCAGCGCTGCTGGTAGCCGCCCTCCCGGTCGGCGCCCCAGCCCATCACCGTGACCGTGCCGGTGTCGTGCCGCGGGGTGTCGGTGATCGGCAGCAGCGGTTGCTCGACCGCCTTGTCCAGCCGGATCAGCGCCCAGTCGCTGCCCTGGTCGTAGTTGACGTACTCGGGCGGGCGGTAGACGTGGGTCGAGCGCACCTTGACGGCGTCGGCGTCGGCCAGGTCGATCGTGCCGATGGTCGCGGTGATCGAGGTGTTCTGGCCGGTCCGGCCGGCGCAGTGCGCGGCGGTGAGCACGACGTCCGGTGCGATCAGCGATCCGCCGCAGCCCATGGACAGGCGGACCATCCAGGGAAACTCGCCGGGCGCCGCGCGCTCGCCGCCCACGACGTCCGGGCCGGCGGCGGCCGGGGTGGCGGTGGTCAGCGCGGCGGCGAGCGCGACGAGCATGGTGAGGCAACGGCGCATGGCGAAATCGTGTCCTGTGTGGAGGGTTGGGTCCGGTCACGACCTTACGTGCGGTCGTCCATTCTCGATTCGTCTATTGAAGACGACGCGGGCTGATCTCGCGTCCCACGTTCGGGTGGTGCTCGGATTACGGAACGTCAAATGTGGCGATGGAGCGTTCCTCGAGGCTGCCGAGGTAGACCTTGCCGTCCCGCTCGCGGACGCCCGTGACCATGTGGAAATCCTCGTGGGTGCCGTAGAACTCGTGCACGAGCGCACCGGTGGCGCCGTCCATGGCGCGGACCCAGACCGTGCGCTTCCCCTTGGGGTGCAACCGTTCCGGCAGGGCCCACAGGGCCTTGCGAATGCCCGGCGGCCTCGGCAGCAACTCGTCGAGCAGCCGGTCGCGCGGGGTGGCAAGGGCGATCCAGATCAGGCCGTCCGAGCCGGTCGACAGGTTGTCCGGGAAGCCGGGGAGATTGTCGGCGAGCGTCTCGGAAGCGCCCGGCTTGTCACCGGTGAGCCAGACCTTGTCCAGCCGGTACGCGCCGGTCTGCGCGACGACCACATAGGACTCGTCGGCCGCCAGCGCGACGCCGTTGGCGAAGTGCAGGCCGTCCAGCACGGTCTCGACGGCGCCGCCGGGGTCGCGGCGCAGCAGCCGGCCGGTGCCGGAGTGCTCGAGGAGGTCGGCCTTGTAGTGGTCGAGATCGAACCGGCTGGTGGAGTCGGTGAAGTAGATCGTGCCGTCGGCCTTGACGGCGGCGTTGTTGCACACCCGCAGCTCCGGACCGCGGCCGACGAGCACCTCGACCTCGCCGCTGGTCCGGTCGACCAGCAGCAGGCCCTTCCTGGCGTCGCAGACCAGCAGCCGGCCGTCCGGATGCAGCTCGATGCCCAGCGGCCGGCCACCGGTGTCGGCGATGGTGTCCAGGCGCCGGCCGTCCGGGGTCAGCCGGAGGATGCGGCCGTCGCGCACCCCGGTGAACACGTGGCCCTTGTCGTCGACCACCACGTCCTCCGTGCCGTGGCCGTTGACGCTGAGCACGGTCAGCCTCGGCAGGCTGGGCCGGGTCGGGCGGGACCGCGGGTCGAGTCTCGGCGGCTGCCACACCCTCGGTTCGATGCTGGGTCGACGCATGAGCCCATCCCTACCCTTTCACCGGTAGCTCAGCAACTCCCGGTGCGGGCCCTCGAAGTGGCCGTGCTCGTTGAGCGAGATCAGCGAGGTGCCGGACCGGCCGTGCACCAGCTTGGTCAGGCTCGCGTTCACCATAGTGCGGTTGAGCGCGAGGAACCCGTCCGGCCGCAGGTCGAGCAGCCGGGCGCAGATCGCGGAGATCACCCCGCCGGAGGTGAACACCAGGCCGGCGCCGCCCTTGCCCAGGTGCACGAACACCTCGTCCAGCGCGGCGCACGCGCCGTCCTGGAAGTCCGGCCAGCTGGTCTCCGGCTCGCCCATCCAGGCCAGCAGCGCCGCGTCCAGCAGCCGCTGAAAGTCCTGTGCTTTCCCGCCCCCGCCGGACGGTATCTCCTCCGGCGGCAGGGACCGTTGCACCAGCGTGAGGTGATCGTACTCGTTCCACCGCGGATCCTCGTCGATCGGCAGATCCACCTCCGCCACGGGCAGGCAGGCGGCGGCCGTGGCACGGTGCCGGCGCAGCGTGCCCGACCACACCCGGTCCACCCGGACCTCCCGGCGGCGCAGCTCCTCCCCCAGCACCTTGGACTGCTGCTCTCCCACCTCGGACAGCACGTCGTAGTCGGCCGCGCCGAACGAGGCCTGCCCGTGCCGGATCAGGTAGACGGTGGGCATTCAGCCGCCCATCGCCTTGCGGCAGCGCCACTCGAGGTAGCCGGCGTACATCCAGAGGTCCTTGAACGCCGGGTTGTGCGTCTGGCCGTGGTGGTAGCGGTAGTAGATCTGCTGCATGATCACCGCCAGCCGGAACGCGCCGAACACCTCATAGAACGTCCAGTTCTCGGTGGACAGGCCCATCCGGTCGCAGTAGTAGTCCACGACCTCCATGCGGGTCGGCATCCCGGGCAGGTGGGTGGGCTGCTTGCGGGTGCGCTGCGCCACCTCGTCGTCGTCGGCCTGGATCCAGTAGGTGACGGTGCCGGCCAGGTCCATCAGGGCGTCGCCGAGGGTGGCCATCTCCCAGTCGAGGATGCCGACCACGTTGAGCGTCTCGGGGCCGTCGAGCACCATGTTGTCGAACCGGAAGTCGTTGTGGATGACGCAGATGCGCACGTCCGGCGGGCGGTTTTCCTCCAGCCAGGCCATGACCTCGGTGAACTCCGGCACGTTGTCCGTGCGGGCCGCGCGGAACCGCTCGGACCAGCCACGCACCTGGCGCTCGACGTAGCCGGCGCCCTTGCCGAGGTCGCCGAGGCCGGCGGCGGCCGGGTCGACCCGGTGCAGCTCGATCAGGCGGTCGATCGCGTCGAACGCCAGTGCGCGGGCGCGGTCCGGCGGGATGGTCATCCCCGGCGGCAGGTCCCCGCGCAGGATGATGCCGGGAATCCGTTCCATGACGTAGAAGTCCGAGCCGAGCACCGCGTGGTCCTCGCACAGCGCGAGCACGTTGGGCACGTACGGGAACACCGGTCGCAGCTGGCGCTGCACCCGGTACTCCCGCTTCATGTCGTGCGCGGAGGCGGCCTTGCGACCGACCGGCGGGCGGCGCAGGATCAGGTCCCGGTCGGGATACCGCAGCAGGTAGGTCAGGTTCGACGCGCCGCCGGGAAACTGGCGCACCACCGGCAACCCGCGCAGTCCGTCCACATGCGACGACAGCCACTCGTGCACGGCGGCCGTGTCGAAGCTGTCCTCCTCGCGCACCTCACCCGGCTGGTCGGTCAACGTATCGGTCAAGATCACCCGTCCTCCCGCTCCAGCGCGCGCCGGAGCCGGGACCAGTATCGGGCAATCTGGCGGTCGACCAAAGCCGGCAGGTACCGCTTGAGCCGCACGGACTTGCGGCCGTCCGGGTGGGTCAGCACCAGGAACCGCTTGTCCCGCACCGCGTCGAACACCTGGTCGGCGACGTCCTCCGCGGTCACCTTCGACGACTCCATCAGCTTCTCGCTGAGCTTGGTGATGGCGGGGTCGACGTTGCGGGCCCGCTCGCCGATGTTGGTCTTGACGAACCCCGGGCACACGACCGTGGTGGCGATCCCGTACGGCGCCAGCTCGTGGCGCAGGGTCTCCGACAGCGAGATCACCCCCGCCTTGGTGACGTTGTACGAGCTCATCGCCGGCAGGTTCATGATCCCGGCCAGCGAGGCGACGTTGACCAGGTGGCCGGAGCCCTGCTTCTTGAACAGCGGGACGAACATCCGGCAGCCGCGCACGACGCCCTTGAGGTTGATGTTCCAGATCCAGTCCCAGTCCATCAGGTCGATCCGCTCGAACGGGCCGCCCGACGCCACCCCGGCGTTGTTGACCAGGACATCCAGCCCGTCCCACTCCCTTGTGCACCAGTCGAGCGCGGCCAGCCAGGCCGCGTTGTCGGTGACGTCCAGCGGCAGGAAGGTCGTCTCCAGCTCCTTGGCCACCGCCGCGCCGGTCGCGGTGTCCACATCGGTCACCAGCACCCGCCAGCCCGCCCCGGCGAACCGGGTGGCCATGGCCTTGCCGAGACCCGAACCCGCACCGGTGATCAGGATCCGGCTCCTCATTGCTCGTACCCGGCCAGCTCGCGCCGGGCCACCAGGTTGAGGTGCACCTCGTCCGGGCCGTCGGCCAGCCGCAGCGCGCGAGCCCCGGAGTAGGCCGCGGCGAGCGGGAAGTCGTCGGTCACCCCGGCCGCGCCGTGCAGCTGGATGGCCATGTCGATGACGTCAAGCGCCATGTTCGGCACCGCGACCTTGATCTGCGACACCTCGCTGCGCGCGCCCATGAGCCCCTTGGTGTCCAGCAGCCACGCGGTGTGCATGACCAGCAGCCGCGCCTGGTTGATGGCGATCCGGGCGTGGGCGATCCGCTCCCGGTTGCCGCCCAGGTTGATCAGCGGCTTGCCGAACGCGACCCGGCTCGTCGCGCGCCGGCAGGCCAGCTCGAGCGCCTTCTCGGCCAACCCGATCAGCCGCATGCAGTGGTGGATGCGGCCGGGCCCGAGCCTGCCCTGGGCGATCTCGAAGCCGCGCCCCGGCCCGGCGATCACCGCGTCCACCGGCAGCCGGACGTCGGTGAAGGTCACCTCGCCGTGCCCGAACGGCTCGTCGTGCCGCCCGAACACCGGCAGCATCCGCTTGACCTCCACGCCGGGCGTGTCCAGCGGCACCAGCACCATCGAGTGCCGCTGGTACTTGGGCGCGTCCGGGTCGGTCAGCCCCATGAAGATCGCCACCTTGGCGTTGGGGTGGCCGATCCCGCTCGAGAACCACTTGTGTCCATTGAGGACGACCTGGTCGTCCTTGACGATCGCGGTGGCGGCCATGTTCGTGGCGTCGGAGGAGGCCACCTCCGGCTCGGTCATGCAGAACACCGAGCGGATCTCCCCGCGCAGCAACGGTTCCAGCCACTGCTTCTTTTGCGCCTCGCTCCCGTAGAGGTGCAGCACCTCCATGTTGCCGGTGTCCGGCGCGTTGCAGTTGAAGATCTCCGGCGCGATGAACGAGCGCCCCATCAGCTCGGCCAGCGGCGCGTACTCCGCGTTGGTCAGCCCGGCCCCGTGCACCTCGTCTGGCAGGAACAGGTTCCACAGACCCTGGGCGCGGGCCTTCGCCTTGAGCTCCTCGATGATCGGCAGCACCACGTACGGGTTCTGCTGCGCGTGCAGCGTGCGGTGGTACTCCGGCTCGACCGGCTCGATCTCGGCACGGATGAAGTCCCCCACCCGCTGGATGTAATCCGCTGCCCTGGCCGAGTGCGCAAAGTCCACGTCGAGCCTCCTCACTCCGGGTTGCCCCACAAGCTACTCTTCCTATCGAGCAATGCTCAATAGTGACAGGAGGTGCCGTGGCTGTAACGGACAGCACAGCGCCGCCCCGGCGCACCCGGCTCGACGCCGAGGACCGCCGCCGGCAGCTGATCGGCATCGGCCTCCAACTCCTGGCCACCCGCCCCATCCACCAGATCACCATCGACGAGGTCGCCGCCTCGGCCGGCATCTCGCGCAGCCTGCTGTTCCACTACTTCCCCACCAAGCAGGACTACTACGTCGCGGTGGTCCGGGCCGCCAGCCGCCGCCTCCTGCGCCGCATCGCCCCCGACCACGACACCCCGGCCCCCGCCCAGATCCACGCCATCGTCTCCGACTACGTCACCTACCTGGAACGCCGCCGCGAGCCGTACATCGCGCTCTTCCGCAGTCCCAGCGCCGACGACTGGGTCCGCTCCATCCACGAGGAAACCCAGGACGCCCTCACCCACCGCGTCCTTGCCGCCCTCAGCCCCGACCCCCAACCCCCCACCATCACCCTCGTCATCCGCGCCTGGTGGTCCTTCGCCGAGGAGCTCGCCCTCACCTGGACCGGCACCCGACCCTCCAATCGCGACAGTCTGGTCGACCTCCTCGTCAAATCCCTCCACGCCGTCATCGACGCCGCCACGGAGGCACCCTGACCGCGCCAACCATTGGCGATTCACTCAGGGGCGCACCGCGGCCGCTACGTCGAGGAGTTGCTCGAGAACGGCCCGCGTTGGCAGATGGGACAGGAGATGTCGGACGTTGCGGGCGGCAAAGCGTTGATCTTCGTTGGTGCCGGCGTCCAGTGCGTAGTGGAGTTGGCCGGCCACATAGTTCACGAGGCTTGTGGCGGTGCCGCGGAACATGGTCAGGTCCAGGGCCGGGATCCGGCCCGCGGTCGCCAGGTAGCCGTCGATCAATGCCCGGGCGCCTGCGGTGTTGACGCCGCGATGGGGATCAATGGTCCAGTGCACCAAGGCGTCGCACAGTTCCCAACCGGGAGGTTGGCCTCCGGCGTGCTCCCAGCCCATCACGATAAGGCGGCCGTTGCTCCCGCGGCGCACGTTACCCGGGCCCAAACTGTTGTGTGACAGCACCGGTTCAGGGGCGGGGGTGTCCGCGGCGATGGCGTCCAGCTCCAGCAACGTGGGCATTGCCGTGGCCAGGTCGGGCGCCCACGGGGCGCCCATGGCGTGCGCCGAGGTCGCCAGCTCCGGCCAGGTGCTGCCCGACAGGCGGAGGCTGTGCCACGGGCTGATCCGGTCCACCGGTAGGGCCAGGCCGTGGATCGCGGCGAGGATCCCGCCCACCGCGCGAGTGACCGACGTGCTCGCCGGCGCCGAGAGCGGCGGCCCGGAGTGCAACCATTCGCTGACCCGCCAGCTGTGTCCACCGATGGATTCCATGATGCGGCCCCGCCGGCTCCGGACCGGCATCGGAAGCAGCACACCCGCGGCGGCCGCGGCCTGTTGGAGTGCGACTTCGGTTTCGGCGTCGACGATGGGGATCCAGGTGTCCATCGTGCGAACCGACCAGCGGCCTCGATCGGTCCGCAGCGACCAGCGACGGCCCATCTCGTCGGCCCGGGCCACCGACCGCATCTCGGCGGTCACCTCGCCCAAGCCGTAGCCGTCGGCGATCGCCCGCGCGAGGGCCGGGTCCGCCACGTCTGCCCGCCCGCGCATGCGGTCCACCTCGGCCTTGAGGTCCGTCCAGGTGCGGAAGCCGTACTGCTGTGCAAGCGACGCCTGCGCGTCGGCAAGTGAGGTCGTGGGGTCGACGTCCCGCAGGCCGGCCAGAAGATCCTTGGCCTGCTGCCGCAGGTGGTCCAGGTTGGGGTTGTCGGGGAGCGTCTTCACGTCAGAACACCTCGCTGGTCGCCCGGACTCGCACGGGCGGAACGCCAGCTTCGGTATCCGTCGCTCGAACCGACAGCTCAGGGGTGGCTTCCAGCCTTCCGGCGAGTCGCGGCGCGATCCCCAACGCGCTACGGACGAGGGTAGCCACCCCCGGCCCGCGGCTGTCAAGGGTCGCCGGCGCCGGCCGACCACCACGCCGTGGATCGGGTGGGGGTCAGGTGCCGGTGAAGAGCAACTTGTCGGGGGTGCCGGCGCCGGAGTTCTGGATCTTGTCCGGGGTGGCGGCCGCGGTGAGGGCGGCGACGTCGGACGGGGAGGCGTCGGGGTGAGTGGCGAGGTAGAGGGCTGCGGCGCCGGCCACGTGCGGAGTGGCCATGGCGGTGCCGCTGATCGTGTTGGTGGCGTTGCCGTCGGTGTTCCAGGACGACAGGATCCGCACTCCGGGGGCGTAGATGTCCACGATGGAGCCGAAGCTGGAGAAGCCCGCCTGGCCGTCGAACTCGTCGGACGCGGCGACGGTGATCGCCTCGGCGACCCGGGCCGGCGAGAAGCCGCCGGCGTCCGCGGCGAAGTTGCCGGCGGCGATGGCGAAGACGACGCCCGACGATATCGCGTTGCGGACGGCCGCATCCAGCGCGTCGTCGGCGCCGCCGCCGAGGCTCAGGCCCCGGCAACCAACCAGCCTCGATTCTTTCGTTTCGTGCGCATGCGAAACCCTTCAAATCCCTGACTAATAGAATGCGGCGGGCGTGCACCGCGTAATCCATGCAACCGGGGGCCGTGATCGACCGGCAACCACTGCCGCATCACCACGCGGCTCTTACGTTACCCGCCAAAGTCGATCCGACCGTGACCACCCTAGAATTGCGCTGGAAAGCCGATTCGCAACTGTCAGGGGTCGCGTCGAATTGCGCGCCGATGGTAACGGTCAGCCCTCGCGATCGGGCCCGGCGCGGTCGATTCGGATGCGAATCAGGCAGCGCTTGTCGGTGCGCATGGCCGCGCGATACTCGTCCCAGTCCGGGTGCTCGCCGGAGATCGACCGGTAGTAGGCCACCAGACCGTCCATCGCCTCGGGCAGCGAGACGATCTCCACCGGACCCTCGACCTGGATCCAGCGGCCGAAGAAACCGTCGGGCAGCACGCACAGCCAGGCGCGGGGCGAGCGGCGCAGGTTGCGCACCTTGTACGCGGTCTCCCGGCTGCTGATCACCGCGTGGTCCTCGTCGTCGGTGGTGACCAGGACCGGCGACAGCTGTGGCTGGCCGTCCGCGCGCAGGGTGGTGAGCACCGCCCGGTGCTGCGCGCGGAGCACGTCGCGCGCCTTGGCGAGATCCATGCCAACAACGATAGGTCAGTCCAGCTCGGCCAGCTTGGTGCGGAGCACCTTCCCGGTGGCGTTGCGCGGCAGCTCGTCGAGGAACACCACCTCGCGGGGCACCTTGAAGCGGGCCAGGTTGGCCTTGACGAACGCCTTCAGCTCGTCGGCGTCCACACTGGACCGTGGCCGCGGCACGACGTAGGCCCGCAGGCGCTGGCCGAACTCCTCGTCCGGCACGCCGACCACCGCGGCCTCCACCACGCCGTCGTGCTCGACGAGCAGGTTCTCGATCTCGCCGGGGTACACGTTCTCGCCGCCCGAGACGATCATGTCGTCGTCCCGGCCGTCGATGAACAGCCGCCCGTCCTCGTCGAAGTGCCCGACGTCCCCTGTGGACAGCAGGCCGTCGATGATCTCCTTGTGCCGGCCGTCGGTGTACCCGCCGAAGCTGAGTCCACTTCCGACGAACACGCGCCCGACGGCGCCGGGCGCGGTGACCGGGCGGCCCGCGTCGTCGTAGAGCACCACCCGGCAGCCGACCGGCGGCCGGCCGACCGTGCCCGGCGCCACGCGCCAGTCCTGCGGCGTGGCCACGGTCGCGACCGCGACCTCGGTGGAGCCGTACAGGTTGTAGAGCACGTCGCCGAACGCCGCCATGGCGCGGTTGCCCAGCTCCGGCGCCAGCGCCGAGCCGGCCGCGAAGATGATCCGCAACGACGAGGTGTCGTACCGGTCGAGCACCTCGGGCCCCAGGTCGAGGATGCGCTGCAGCATGGTGGGCACCACGACCAGCGCCGTGGCCCGGTTGTCGGCCACGGCCCGCAGGGTGGCCTCGGCGTCGAACCGGCGGCGCATCACCACCGTCGATCCCAGCGCGAACGACAGGACGAACTGGGACAGCCCGGTGCCGTGGAACAGCGGCGCGGCCATCATCGTGCACTCCCCCGCGCGCAGCGGGATGCGGTCGAGGAACTGCGCGGCCGCCAGCGGGTTGCGCACCTGGCGCGGCGCGCCCTTCGGGGTGCCGGTGGTGCCGCTGGTCAGCAGCACCAGCGTGCCGGCCTCGCGAGCCTGCGGAACCGGACGGTCGTCGGTGCTGGCGATCAGCTCCTCGAGCGTGGTGACGTCCCGCGTCGACCCCTCCGCCCAGGCCAGGAACCGCGGCATGCCCGCGGGCAGCGCGCCGACCAGGTCGGTGAACTCCTGGTCGTAGACGAACGCCGACACGCCCTCCCGCTCGGCCACGTCGACGAGTTGCCGCCGGGCGAACCCGGTGTTGAGCATCAGCAGCCGCGCGCCCAGCTTGCCCGCGGCGATCATCGTGTCGACCGCGCCGCGGTGGTCCCTGGCCAGCAGCCCGATCGTGGCGCGCTCGCCGATCCCCTTCCCGGCCAGCGCGCGGGCCAGCGCGTTGCCCCGCAGGTCGAGCTGGTGGAAGGTGAGCGGTCCGAGCTCGTCGACCAGCCCGAGCGCCCGGTGGTCCTTGCCGGCCGCGACGTGGACGGCGCCGGCGATCGGACCCATCTGCCGGACGGCGACGAGCCCGCGCAGCACCAGATCCGGGCGGGTGAACGGGATCATCCCGGCCCGGCGGATGACGTCGAGGCTGCGCAGGGCGGTCGGGACCCGGGTGGCCAGCTCCTGCACCCGCGACATGTAGGTCGACATCGCATCTCCCCTCTCTTGCACCGTGCCCGACGGTCCCGGGGAACGTCAACTGTCGGTGCCGTGCCGGAGAATGCCGAGCGTGCAGGTCATCGCGGTGCCGGGGGCGGAAGGGGCGGGGCGGCTGCGCGTGCCCGGCGAGCCCGACCGCCACGTGCCCGACCTGGCCGCGGCCATGGCCGAGCTCGAGCGGGCGCACCGGCCGCGGTGGGTGCTGCCGGCGACCGACGAAGTGTACCCGGCCCTGCTCCGCTCCGGTGTCCGGTTAGGACGGTTCCACGACCTGGCGCTCACCGAGGGCATCCTGCTGGCCTGCGCCGGAGAGCCGGGGCGGCCGCGGAACCTGGCCGCGGCCGTGGCCCGGCTGCGCGGCCTGCCGGAGCCGGCCGACCGGCCCCCGCCGAGCCGGGCCGAGCAGCCGGCGCTGTTCGAGCCGGAGCGGGCCACCGTGCCGGCCCACGGTGATCCGCTCGACGCCGCGCAGGCGGTGCTCGCCGACCAGCAGCGCCGCATCGACGCCGACCCGGCCCCGCTGCGCCTGCTGGTCGCCGCCGAGTCGGCCGGGGCGCTGGCCGCGGCCGAGATGTCGCACCACGGCCTGCCATGGCGGGCCGACGTCCACGACGCGCTGCTCACCGAGCTGCTCGGGCCGCGCCCGGCGGGCGGGGCCCGGCCGGTCCGGCTGGCCGAGCTCGCCGAGCAGATCGCGGCCGCGTTCGGTGGCACGCAGGTCAACCCCGACGCGCCGGCGAGCGTCGTGCGGGCGTTCAAGAAGGCCGGCATCGACGTGCCGTCCACCCGGGCCTGGGTGCTGCGCGAGGTCGACCACCCGGCCGTCGCGCCCCTGCTACAGTACAAGGAGCTGGCCCGGCTCTGGGTGGCGCACGGCTGGTCCTGGTTGGACACCTGGGTGCACGAGGGCCGGTTCCGCGCGGAGTACGTGGTCGGCGGCGTCGTGTCCGGCCGGTGGGCGACAAGGGGCGGCGCCGCGCTGCAGCTGCCGAAGGCGCTGCGCACGGCGGTGCGGGCCGACCCGGGCTGGGTGCTGGTGGTGGCCGACGCCGCGCAGCTCGAGCCCCGCGTGCTGGCCGCGCTGTCCGGCGACCGGAAGCTGGCCGAGGTGTCCACATCGGTCGATCTGTACGCCAGCCTTGCCGCGGACTCGTTCGACGGCGACCGGGCCAAGGCGAAGGTCGCCATGCTGTCGGCGATGTACGGCGGCACCAGCGGAGGGGCCGGCCCGCTGCTCGCCGTGCTGCGCAACCGGTTCCCGGACGCGGTCGGCTACGTCGAGCAGGCGGCGCGGGCCGGCGAGGCGGGCGAGCTGGTGCGGTCCCGGCTCGGCCGCACCAGCCCACCCCCGAGCGCGGCCTGGCGGGCGCTGACCGGATCGTTCGAGCAGGACGAGGGCACCGAGCGCAAGTCCCGCCAGGCGGCGAGGAACTGGGGTCGGTTCACCCGCAACTTCGTGGTCCAGGCCAGCGCGGCCGACTGGGCCCTGACCGTGCTGGCGTCGCTGCGCCGCCGCCTCGCCGCCACCGCGCCCGACGCGCAGCTGGTGTTCTTCCAGCACGACGAGGTGCTGGTGCACTGCCCGGCCGAGCGGGCCGCCACCGTCGCGTCCGAAGTAGACAGCGCGGCCGCGGAGGCGAGCCGCCTGGTGTTCGGTGACACCCCGGTGCGGTTTCCGTTGCAGGCGGCCACGGTGGACTGCTACGCCGACGCGAAGTGAGCGGCGCCCGGGGTGGGTTCCGGGGGTGGGGGGTGAGGAGGCGGGGTTTGGTCAGGTGGCTGGGTGGCGTTGGCGAGTACGGGTTCCGGGGTGGGGGGCGCGGGGTTGGGCCAGGTGGCTAGGCACCGTTGGCGGGTACGGGAGTTCGCGGTGGGGGCGCGCGGTTTGGCCAGGTGGCTAGGCACCGTTGGCCGGGTGCGGGTTCCGGGGGTGGGCAGGTGGGCGGCTCAGGCCCGGCGCAGGGTGTTCGGGGACAGCTCGGCCGGGGTGCGGTGGCCGGAGAGGCCGAGGGTGAGGTCGAAGTCGGCGAGGATGCTGCGCACGGCGTGGCGGACGCCGGCCTCGCCGTCGAGGGCGAGGCCGTAGGCGTAGGGGCGGCCGATCAGCACGGCCTGGGCGCCGATGGCGAGGGCCTTGAGGATGTCCGCGCCGGTGCGGATGCCGGAGTCGAACAGCACGGTCAGCCGGTCGCCGACGGCGGCGACGATCTCCGGCAGGGCGTCCAGCGAGCCGATGGCGCCGTCGACCTGCCGGCCGCCGTGGTTGGACACCACGATCCCGTCCATGCCGGCGTCGAGCGCCAGCCGGGCGTCGTCGACGTGCTGGATGCCCTTGAGCAGGATCGGCCCGTCCCAGTGCTCGCGCAGGAACGGTAGCTGGTCCCAGCGCTTGTCGGTGCCGGTGAACATCGGGATCCAGCGCAGCACCGCCGCCTGCGGATCCTCCGACGGGGATTTCTCAAGCCCGGCAAGGAAAGCCGGGTCGGAGAACGGGATCGCGGTGCCGATGCCGCGGATGAACGGCAGGAACGACCGGTCTAGGTCGGCCGGTCGCCAGGCCAGCGTCCAGGTGTCCACGGTGACCACCAGCGCGGTGAACCCGGCCGCCTTCGCCCGCTGCAGCAGGCTGATCGTCACGTCGTTGTCGTTGGGCCAGTACAGCTGGAACCACCGCGGACCGTCCCCGTTGGCCTCGGCCACGTCCTCGAACGTGTGCGACGCCGCGGTGGACAGGACCATCGGCACACCGAGCGCGCCGGCCGCCCTGGCGGTGGCCAGCTCGCCGTCCGGATGCATGATCGCCTGCACCCCGACCGGCGCGAGCAGCACCGGCGCGGGCATGGCCGTGCCGAGCACGGTCACCGACAGGTCCCGCTCGGTGGCGCCGGTCAGCATCCGCGGCACGATCCGCCAGCGGTCGAACGCCTCCCGGTTGGCCCGCAGGGTGGCGCCCGACCCCGCGCCCCCGGACACGTAGCCGAACGGTCCGGGCTCCATTCGCCCGCGGGCCACGCCCTCCAGCACCGCGGCGTCCGTGGTGAACGCCGGGATCTGGTCGACGAGGCCCTGCAGGTAGATCTCGTTCTGGTAGCTGCCGAAGGACGCGGTCATCGGCCCTGCTGTCCGAAGTGGCCGCCCGGCGGGCGCGCCGGCGGCGGGTAGTTGGGCTGCGGCGGGAACTGCGCGCGCGCCTGGCCCGGCTGCGGGCGGAACTGCGGCGGCGGTTGCTGGGCGACCTGGTACGGCTGGCCGAACGGCTGTGGCGGCGGCTGGTAGCCGGGCGCCGGTCGCGATGGGTACGGCTGGGACGGTGGCTGCTGCGCGTAGGCCATGGCCGGCGGCTCGCTGGCCGCGCCCTCCTTTCGCTTGCGCCAGGCCAGGACCAGCGCGGCGATGGCCACACCTGCGGCGCCGATGCCGAGGCCCAGCCCCGGCTGCCACGGCTCGGCCCACATGACGACCCGGAACTGGATGTCGGTGTAGTGCAGGATCGCCGAGCCGAACCCGATCACGGCTAAGAATGCCCCGAAGCGCACGTCATTCCCCCTTCGGCGGATGGACGCAGGCACCCTAGCGAGTCCGCAGCTTCAGCCGCCACAACCCCAGCCACGCCAGCCCGAGCGAAATCCCGGAGCCGGCCAGCCCCACGTTGAGCAGCTGCATGTCGCGTGATCCGAAGGCCAGCGCGAGGGTCCACCCGGCGAGCGCCAGCAGGGCCACGGCCAGCAGGACCGCGCAGGTCACGATCAGCGGCTCGGCCCGCCGCAGCACCGCGATGCCCGCCCGGGCGCCGGGCGGCAGCCCCAGCCAGCCGTGGGCGGCGAGGCCGAGCACGAACAGCACGAGCCCGAGGCCGACCCAGACCAGCAGCGGGCTCGGGCTGGGCAGCCCGGCGATCAGCAGCAGGAACGACCCGACGGCCAGCCACGTCGCCACCCGGCGCACCAGCAGCCACAGGGCGGTCCGCTGCCCCAGGCCGAACCGCGCCGGCCGGACGGCGGGTCGCCGGGCGGACGGTGGCCGGGTGACCGGCGCCGGCCGGCCGCGCGAGTCGATCCGGTCGAGCCGGGCACGGACCTGCGCGTTGCCCGGGTCCAGCCGCAGCGCGTCCCGGTACGCCTTCCTGGCCGACGCGACGTCCCCGGCCCTGGCCGCGGCGTCCCCGAGTACCTCGTGCGGGCGGGCCTCGCGCGGCGCCAGGTCGGCGGCCCGGCGCGCCGCGGCGAGC
>NZ_DASZCQ010000229.1:0-2774 GCF_035942955.1 Actinophytocola sp.
GCTATAACCCCACAAAAGACTCACGACAGGGGCCAGCGGTAGGGGCTGGCCGGGTGGTCGAGCCAGAGCTCCTGTCCGGCCGGGCCGACCGTGATGCCGAACCGGGACCGCGGCGGCCTGCCCAGCTCGCACCACTGCTCGTAGGCCTTCTCCACCTCGTCCCACAGCCGCCGCGGCCCGCCCTGGGTGACCAGGTGCCGGCCGCGGTCGCCGCGGTGCCGCACCCATGATCCGTCCCGGTGGTGCAGCACCACGGTCGCCCGGCCGAGGCTGGCCGGGACCACGTGCGGCAGCGCGAGGCCGGCGAAGAACTCGAACGGGCTGGTCGGGCTGACCACCGTGGCCGCGGCCAGCCCGGTGCGCCGGGACAGCCCGGACCGGTGCGCGAGCGACTCGATCAGCGCGTCGTCGACCGGCTCCCGGTGCGCCCGCAGCGGCATGAACCGCCCGTCGTCGGCGAGCACCCGGCCTCGGCCGCAGGGCCCCTCGCCGGCGACGATTCGCACCAGGCCCGCGCCGAGCGGGCGGTTGAGCGTGGTCACCACCAGCCCGCCCGGCCTGGTCTGCGCCAGCCACGGCAGCGGCACGGTGGACACCGAGCAGGTGGACAGCACCCGGTCGTAGGGCGCCCCCGCCGGGTGGCCCCCGGCGCCGTCGGCCGCCACGCACTCCGGCTGGTAGCCGAGCCCGGCAAGGCGTTCCCGGGCCCGCTCGACCAGCGACCGGTCGACGTCCACAGTGGACACCAAGCCGTCGCCGAGCCGGTGGCAGAGCAGGGCGGCGTTGTACCCGGTGCCCGTGCCGATCTCCAGCACCCGGGCCCCGTCCGGCACGTTCAACGCGTCCAGCATCACCGCCATGATCCCCGGCATGCTCGACGAGCTGGTCGGCACGCCGCGCGTCTCGCCGCCCAGCCGGGCCGCCTCCCACCGGGACGGATCGCCGTCGAGCTGGGTCACCAGCACGCGGTTGGCGTAGACCTGCGCGAGCCAGTCGGGGTCGGTAGAGTCGACCGCGGCCCAGCTGTTCGGGCCGACCGGCCGGAAGAATCGCGGCAGGAAGAGATGCCTTGGCACGGCGGCGAACGCGTCCCGCCACCGGGGATCGGCCAGCAGGCCCTCGCGCACGAGGGCGCGCACCATCCGCACGCGGTAGCGGCGCGCGGTTCGCTCGGTGTCGCCCGAGATGCCCATCCCCTCCACGGTAGTCGCCGTGTGAGGCAACCCACGGACAAAGTGCGAGCAGCGTGCTTGCAACAGCTAGCAGTTGCGCGTAGCGTCGTGGGTGTCGCGAGGAGGTGACCGGATGAACGAGGCGATCGACAAGGTTGCCGACCTCGGGCGGGACATCGGCGAGTACATCCGCCAGCAGCGCAACCAGGCGAAGATCTCGCTGCGCCAGCTGGCCAAGCGGGCCGGTGTCTCCAACCCGTACCTGAGCCAGATCGAGCGCGGCCTGCGCAAGCCGAGCGCGGAGATCCTGCAGCAGATCGCCAAGGGGCTGCGGATCTCGGCCGAGGCGCTGTACGTGCAGGCGGGGATCCTCGACCTGCCGGCCGGCGGGGCCGTGGTCGACGCGGTACGGGCCGACCCGGAGCTCACCGAGCGGCAGAAGCAGGTTCTGCTGGACGTCTACGAGTCGTTCCGCCGGGAGAACAAGCCAGCACGGTCCACAGTGGCGGGGTCTGATGTGGACAGTGAGAAGACAGGACCCCACACCGAGGAGTGAACCAACGATGACCACACCCAAGTCGAAGGAGTCGAGGGACCTGCGCAAGGCGCGCAAGCAGGCGGTGGACGCGCTGAGCACCGCCGCCGAGCAGGTCCGCACCCCGCTGCTCGCCGCGATCGGCGCCGGCGACCTGGCCACCCAGGCCGTGGTCGAGGCGGTCAACAAGGCCCGCGTCCGGGTCAGCGAGCGGGCCGAGGCGGCCAGGAGCGCCGTGGAGGACCTGCCGAGCGACCTGACCGCGCTGCGCGAGCGGCTGGACCCGGCCGAGCTGCGCAAGCTGGTCGATGAGTACACCGAGGCCGCGCAGAAGCTGTACCAGAAGCTGACCGACGCCGGTGAGGACGCGCTGGCCAAGCTGCGCGCCCAGCCGCAGGTGCGCAAGGCCGTCGAGCAGGTCGAGGAGGCCATCGCCACGCTGCAGGAGCGGGTCGGCGACGTCGCAGGCGACGCCCGCGAGCTGGCCGAGGACGTGCTCGCCAGGGTCAGCCGCCGGACCAGGTCGGTCGGCGAGAAGACCGCCCGCAACGTCAAGAAGGCCACCGCCGAGCTGGCCGAGGACGTGACGGAGACCGGCGACGACGTGGCCCACGAGGTCCGCAGCACCAGCCGCAAGGTCGCCAACAAGACCGCGCCGCGCCGGACCGCGGCCGCCGGCAAGACCGGCTCGACCGGCAAGACCACGAAGTAACCAGGTAGGACCCGCTCCCGGATGCCGCATGCGCCGACGTCACCCGTGGCGTATGCGGCATTCGAGGCATCTCACGTAGTCTTGTCCTGTGCCGCTGGAAGCGTGGTGGATCCTCAAGGTCATCGACTGGGCCGCTGTCCCCGTCGGGGTCTTCGCCTTCGTGCACGCCCTCCTGCAGCGACCCGACGCCTACACCGCCGCCGACCGCCTGACCAAGCCGGCGTGGCTCGGCATCACCGCCGGCTCCGCCGTCTTCCTCCTCCTGTTCAGCTTCGCCGGCGTCGGCTGGATGTTCTGGATGGCCGGCCTGGTCGCCGCCCTCGTCTACATCGTCGACGTGCGCCCCAAGCTCATC
>NZ_DASZCQ010000230.1:0-6803 GCF_035942955.1 Actinophytocola sp.
GTCGTCCAGTCGGGCTGGACGACCGGGGCGAGACCCGCGACATTGATGTCATGACTGAAACCGTCGAGCACCCCCAGGTGCAGCGCGGGGTGCGCCGTCGGGGCGACGTGGTGTTCCGCTGGCTCGCCACCGGCTCCGGCCTGGCGATCGTCATCTCGATCGGCCTGATCGGACTTTTCCTGCTGATCCAGGCCGTTCCATCGCTCGCGGCGGACAACGTGAACTTCCTGTTCAGCCCGGAGTTCGCGACCGATCCCAACAACATGAGGTTCGGGATCCGGGACCTGCTGATCGTGACGGTGCTGTCGTCGATCCTCGCGCTGGTCATCGCGATGCCCATCGCGCTGGGCATCGCGCTGTTCCTCACCCACTACGCGCCGCCGTTCCTGATGCGGCCGCTCGCCTACCTTATCGACCTGCTCGCCGCCGTGCCGTCGATCGTCTTCGGCCTGTGGGGGATACGGGTGCTGGGGCCCGCCCTGGAGCCGGTCGCGCAGTGGCTCAACGACACGTTCGGCTGGATCCCGCTGTTCGCCGACGGCAACGTGTCGATCGCCGGTGGCGGGACGATCTTCACCGCCGGCATCGTGCTGGCCGTGATGATCCTGCCGATCATCACGGCGGTGACCAGGGAGGTGTTCCGGCAGACCCCGACCATGCAGATCGAGGGCGCGCTCGCGCTCGGCGCCACCCGCTGGGAGATGATCCGGACCACGGTGCTCCCGTTTGGACGCAGCGGCTACGTCGCCGCGTCGATGCTCGGGCTCGGGCGGGCGCTCGGCGAGACGGTCGCCGTCCTGGTGATCCTGCGCGCGGCGTCGAGCCCGTCGACGTTCAGCCTCTTCGACGGCGGCTACACGTTCGCGTCGAAGATCGCCTCGGCCGCGGCGGAGTTCAGCCAGCCGCTGCCTACCGGCGCCTACATCGCCGCCGGGCTCGTCCTGTTCCTGTTGACGTTCGTGGTGAACGCCATCGCCCGCTGGATCGCGGGTGGGAAAGCGCGGCCGGAATGACGACCACCGAGTCCACAATAGATCGTCCGGCCGCGCCACCGGCGTTCCAGCACATCAGCGTTGTCCGCAAGACGAAGAACGCGGTCGCCACCGTGCTCGTCACGCTGTCCTTCCTGGTTGCCGTCGTGCCGCTGGTCTGGCTGCTGATCACGGTGGTGGGCAAGGGTTTCGACGCGATCGTGTCACCGGGATGGTGGTCACAGTCGCTCAAGGGCGTGCTGCCCGAGGAGTTCCGCGGCGGCGTCTACCACGCGCTGTACGGCACGTTCGCGCAGGGCCTGGTGTGCGCGCTGATCGCCGTCCCGCTCGGCATCATGGCCGCCGTCTACCTGGTCGAGTACGGGCGCGGCCGGCTCGCCCGGATCACCACGTTCATGGTGGACATCCTGTCCGGCGTGCCGTCGATCGTCGCCGCGCTGTTCATCTTCGCCCTCTGGATCGCCGCGTTCGACTTCCCGCAGAGCGGGTTGGCGGTGTCCCTGGCGCTGGTGCTGCTGATGCTGCCGGTCGTGGTGCGGTCCACCGAGGAGATGCTCCGCCTGGTCCCCGCCGAGCTGCGCGAGGCGTCCTACGCGCTGGGCATTCCGCAGTGGAAGACGATCATGAAGGTGGTGCTTCCGACCGCGCTGTCCGGCATCGTCACCGGTGTCATGCTGGCCCTGGCCCGGGTGATGGGCGAGACCGCTCCGGTGCTGGTGCTGGTCGGCTACAGCCGGTCGATCAACTTCGACATCACCGACGGGAACATGGCGTCCCTGCCGTTGCTGATCTACACCGAGCTGATCAACCCCGAGCCGGCCGGTGTGCAGCGGGTCTGGGGCGCGGCGCTGACCCTCGTCATCGTGATCATGTTCTTCAACCTCCTGGCGGCCGTGGTCTCGCGGTTCTCCGCCATCAAGTCCAAGTGAGCGGGCGGTAGACACGGCCATGGCGAAACGACTCGACCTCAAGGACCTCAACCTCTACTACGGCAAGTTCCACGCCGTGGAAGGCGTCAACGTGTCCATCCCACCGCGGATGGTCACCGCGTTCATCGGACCGTCCGGCTGCGGCAAGTCCACGGTGCTGCGCGGGCTCAACCGGATGCACGAGGTGATCCCCGGCGCCCGGGTCGAGGGCAAGGTCCTGCTCGACGGCGAGGACATCTACGCGTCCTCTGTGGACCCTGTGTCCGTCCGCCGCACCATCGGCATGGTGTTCCAGCGGCCCAACCCGTTCCCCACGATGTCCATTCGGGACAACGTGGTCGCCGGGTTGAAGCTGGCCGGGGTGCGGGACCGCAAGCGGCTCGACGAGGTGGCCGAGCGCGCGCTGCGCGCGGCCAACCTGTGGACCGAGGTGAAGGACCGGCTCAACAAGCCGGGTGGCGGGCTGTCCGGCGGCCAGCAGCAGCGCCTGTGCATCGCAAGGGCGATCGCCGTGCAGCCGGATGTGGTGCTCATGGACGAGCCGTGCTCTGCGCTCGACCCGATCTCCACACTCGCCATCGAGGACCTGATCGGTGACCTAAAAAAGGACTACACGATCGTCATCGTCACCCACAACATGCAGCAGGCGGCGCGGGTGAGCGACCAGACGGCGTTCTTCAACCTCGCCGGCGTCGGCCAGCCCGGCCGGCTGATCGAGGTGGACGACACCGAGAAGATCTTCTCCAACCCGTCCAAGAAGGCCACGGAGGATTACATCTCCGGTCGCTTCGGCTGATCGTACGATTGGCGCGTGGACGAGCGGCGTCCCGTGCTGTCGAGGCACGCCGTGGTCGGCGCGGCCGTGAAGATCGCCGATGCCGACGGCTTGTCCGCGGTGTCGATCCGCCGGGTCGCCGCCGAGCTCGGCGCCCGCACGATGAGCCTGTACAGCCACATCGACGGCAAGGACGACCTCCTGCACCTCATGCGCGAGCGGGTCGCCGGCGAGACGATCATCCGAGGCGACCTACCCGACGACTGGCGCGCGGCCACCCGCCGGATCGCCAACCGCCTGCGCGAAACCATCCTGCGCCACTCCTGGGTGATCCACCTGCTGGGCCACTCCGGCCACATCGGACCGAACACGCTGCGCCACCTGGAGCAGTCGCTGCGCGCCCTCACCCGCCTCACCCCCGACCCCCGCGCCGCCCTCTACATCGCCATCGCCGTCGACCAATACGTCCTGGGACACGTCACCGCCGAAGTAACCCGCCGCCCCGCCCTCGCCCACCCCTACACCCGCATGCTCCTCGACGGCGGCGAGTTCCCCACCCTCGCCCCCCTCGTCGCCGGCGGCCTCCCCCGCGCCGCCGACTCCTTCGAGCGCGGCCTAACCTGGCTCCTCAACGGCATCGAAGCCGCCCACCGCTAACCCCCACCCACCCGCCAACGGCGCCATCGACCAAGAGCCAGCTGTCCAGATCCACCATGGTCCGGCCGACCCGCACGGCCCGCCGCAGGCGAAGCTCGACGCCCTCGTCGGCCCGGCGCACCAGGCATAGGCGTGCCTCAGCCACGGGCCTTCGCCTCACGGTCGCGTCGGACGAGTGCCTCCACGCGGTTGACCGGGAGCGGCCGAAGGTCAGCAAGATCGAGTGTACGGCGGTCAGCAGTGGGCATCGAAGACGTCAAGGCGGTGGCCGAGGCATGTGGCCTCGAATGACATCATCTAGTTGGCGGCCGACGCCACCAGCGTCTCCAATCATGAGGCCGACGTCGTTCCTAGACTGCTCCAGTGCGAGGGCTACGCCCGTGCCGTGATCCCGGCTTTCACCCCTTGTGTTGCAGCCCAAGGCCGGTGAGCATATGGCCCCCTGTGCATCCCGTTCGCCTGCTTCTCCGTCGAAGACGGTGCTGGCGCCGTCGCCATCGACCACTTGGTCGGCGTGTTCCCGATGGAAGATGAGGCGATGGTCGAGCGGCATAGGCCCGATTCGAACCTGCGCGCAACGGCTCTGAGCACGCGCGATTCGCTCGCCTGGGTGCAGAAGATGTCCAGGTCGTGAGCGAGGAGAGGCAGTGGAGGCCGTCGTCCTACCACCCACCGTCTGGCGGAGATCCTCCAGAGTGGTGGGGCCGCCAACTGTGTCGAGGTCACCCCGCGCGGGGCGCCAGCCATCCGAGATAACAAGAACTCGAGCGTCCCTGCCATGAACGTCGTGCCGACCTGCTGGGCAGCCTATCCTCGCCGCCATGGAGGTCGGCCGGGTCGATCTCTAACGCCCGTTTGCTGGTGGGAACCGCGCTGGTCCCAGTTTCGTCAGAACCCCGTCGCGCGCGGTCGCCGGTTGGTACCGTGCGTGTGTGGTCTGAGCTGCGGCAGTGACTAGGGGCAGACATGTACATCGACAGTGGTGGCGGAGGCTCGGCTGGCTTCGGCGCTATCGGCGAGAGCATGAAGGCGTTCGCCGGAGCCGCCGCGGCCGGCGCGTTCGCGATCAACGAGTCCGGCGGTCAGGCCCTCCTCAACGCCATCCGCGACATGAAGGACTGGGTCGACGAGCGCCAGCAAGACCTTCAGGTCTTGACCTATGAGCCCCCGCTGGGCAGCAGCCACGGCGCGAACACCATGAAGAGCTTTGTCCCGCAGGTCGCGACCGATGGCCAGGGATTTATCACGATGCTGATGAAGTTCCGGGAGTCGCTGACGGATGCCGAGCAGGGCATCAATGACGCGATGCGCAACTATCGGGCCCTCGATGAACGCGGGTCCACCAAGCTTAGGTCGACGTAACAAGCGCGAGAAGGGCAGTTGGATTCGCTGTGAGGCGTTCGGTTGTGCTGGCGTCGGTGTTGGTCGCTCTCGCCGGCGGCATGGTCGCGTGCTCGGATAAGACCAACGGTTCGCCGCTGCCCGGAGACCCACCAGGTGAATCGACACCAAGGACGACTCGACCCACATCGTCTACCGGCTCAGGCGGTAGCCCGCTCGCCGACAAGGAGCCGTGCTCGTTGCTCACCGAGAGTGCGAAGACCGAGCTCGAGCTCAGTGGAGCCGGTGAGGAACGCAAGATCGGATCGGCTCGGACTTGCCGGTGGCGGAAGCGCGGCCCGAGTGAAACCATCATCTTCGGGGTCGATATCTGGGACACGGCGGGTATCGACGATGTCCCAGATGACGTGACGATCAATCCACTGCCGGACATTGGGTCACACAAGGCGGTCCAAGGTCCCGCCAAACAGGGCGGATCATGCACCGTGTTCATGGCTGTCACCGATTCGTCTCGAGTGGGGACGACTGTGACGGCGGGGACGGATGTCCAGAAGGGCTGTGAGCTTGCCTTGCAGATGGCAAAGCTCGTCGAGCCGAAACTGCCCTGAGGGTTAGGGGAGGAGACAGAGGATGGCGCCACCACCGGGGGTTCAGACGGCGGTTCGGCCTCCGGATCCGGGGGATCCGCGGTCGAACGATGTGTCGAATCCGCGCAGTCCGAATTATGACCCGACGAGTGAGCATTATGACGCGACGCGGGATCCGAGCAGTCGGTATTACATCGACCGGACCGGTCAGGTGGATACCGGCGAGGATGTGCGGGAGCAGGCGGAGCAGGACGTCAACTCGCACGACGAGTCGACCGATGGTGGGTTCCTCGGGATTCAGGATCTGATCGAGCTGTTCACCCGCAACGGGCGGATCGACGAGCAGACCAGGCGGGAGCTGGATGCGCAGGCGGCTCAGCTGGCGGCGGGGCTGCCGACCAGGCCGGCACCGCCGATCGACGCGGCCAACTACCTGAGCTACGACCACGGCCAGCTCAAGACCATGGTGACCGAGAACGCCGACCCGGGCACCGTGGGGTCGACCGGTGACCTGTGGATCGAGGCCGGGAACGAGATGATCCAGTTCCAGGAGCGGGTGGCGTCGGCGATCAACAGCAGCGAGTCGGACTGGCAGGGCACGGCCGCCAACCAGGCGCGCGGGTTCATGGCGAGCGTCGGCAACTGGGTGGGCACGGCGGGGCAGAGCGCGGCGCTGGCCGGGACGCAGACCAACCTGCAGTCCGAGGCGCTGTCCGCGGCGTCGTCGTCGATGCCGGAGGAGGTGCCGTGGGATCGGGAGGCGTGGATTCAGCGGATCCAGACGTCCAGTGATCCGCTCGGCACTTACATGGACGCGCTCGACGAGTACAACCGGAGCCAGGAGGCGCACCAGCAGGCGGCGCGGGTGGTCACCACCTACGACAACGGCCTGTCCGGGGCAAGCACGATGCCGGCGTTCACCGCGCCGCCGACGATGGCCGGTGAGGGTGGCTCGACCGACACCGGCAAGGGTGACAGTGATGGCGTCGGCCGAATCGGCGGCGACAGCACCGGGCCCGGGGGCACCGGGTCGGGTAGCGGCGGCTCCGGGACCGGGGCCGGCGGCGGCGGTGGTGGCGGGTCGTCGACCCTGCCGGGTGTTCTCGGCGGGCCGGGTGGTCCCGGCACCGGCGGCGGATCGGGTTCGGGGCAGCCTCCCGGTGGGACGAATCCCGGTGGGACGCCGGGGTTGCCGGGTGGGCCGGGCGGTCCCGGCGGTGGTCCCGGGTTGCCGGGCGGGGGCGGGCCCGGCGGCGGGAACCTGCCGCCCGGGGCGTTCCCCATCGGCGGAGGGCCGATCGGCGGGGTGGGTGGCGACACCCTGCGTCCGGGCGGCGGCCGAGGCGGCAGCGGCTTCGGGCCGGGCGGGGGCCGTGGATTCGGCCCCGGTGGCGGCTCGGGAAGCGGGAGCGGGTTCGGCAGCGGCTCGGGCTCCGGAGCGGGCAGCGGCGCTGGTTCGGGCTCGGGCTCGGGTGCCGGCGGCGGCCGCGGAGCCGGCGGTGGCATGGGCGCGGGCGCGCTG
>NZ_DASZCQ010000231.1:0-11059 GCF_035942955.1 Actinophytocola sp.
CTGCGCGCCGGCACCGAGGCGGCGGCACCGTACTGCCGGTGGTGCGGCGCGCCGGACGCCCTGTTCCGGTGCGGGGCCTGCGGGGGGCGCCGGCTGCGGGCGGTGGTGGTCGGCGCGAAGCGGACCGCGGAGGAGCTCGGCCGGGCGTTCCCGGACGTCCCGGTGCTGTCCTCCGGCGGCAGCCACGTGCTGTCCGAAGTGGACGCCAAGCCTGCGCTCGTGGTGGCCACCCCTGGCGCCGAGCCGGTGGCCGCGGCCGGCTACGGTGCCGCGCTGCTGCTGGACGGCTGGGCCCTGCTCGGCCGGGCGGACCTGCGGGCCGGCGAGGAGGCGCTGCGCAGGTGGATGGCCGCGGCCGCGCTCGTCCGGCCGGCCGGCGCCGGCGGCCGGGTGGTCGTCATGGCCGAGTCGGCTCTGCAACCGGTGCAGGCGCTGGTGCGCTGGGACCCGGCGTGGCACGCCGGCCAGGAGCTGGCCGCGCGCACCGAGCTGGGCTTCCCGCCGGCCGCGCGGATGGCCTCGGTGGACGGGGTGCCGGACGCGGTCGCGGCGTTCCTCGACGAGCTGGAGCTACCGGAGTCCGGCGAGATCCTCGGCCCGGTCCCGCTCGGCGAGGCTGACCACAGTGGACAGTCCGAGCGGGAGCGTGCGTTGCTCAGGGTGCCGCGCTCGGACGGCCGGGCCCTGGCCGCCGCGCTGGCCGCGACCCAGGCCGTGCGCACCGCGCGGAAGGAGCTGGACCCGGTCCGGGTCCAGCTCGATCCGCTCGAGTTGATCTAGCGGGGCCGGTCGACCGCCGTCGCGCCGACCGGGCGGACCCTGGCCCGCTCGAACCGGAACCCGCCGCTGGACAGCGGGGTGCCGTTGGCGTCGTAGACGGTGCTGACGATCTCGTCGCCATCCTTGAGCGTGCCGACGTGCACCACGAACTGGATGCCCTGCACGCTCGCCCGCTCGGTCCGGCCCTGGAACTCGAACCCGCCGGTGGAGCTGACCAACGTGCCCACCTCGCAGTCGAGCCGGGCGGCGCCCTGCAGCACGCCGGCCAGCACGCCGGCCGGCGACAGGTAGAGCCCATAGAGGTCGACGACCGTCGACCCGCCGGGCGGCCGCCCGATCATCGTCATCGGCTCCGCGCTCGGGTCGGACACCGTCGCCGTCGTGGCCGTGGTGTCGCAGAACATCGGCCGGCCGCCGCCCTCGCGGTAGGCGGTGATCCGGTGGCCGTTGAGCTCAACGGCGTAGACCGGCTGCCAGGCCTGCCGTGGCGCGAACTCGTGCGCCCTTGGGCTGGCGGCGGCCACCGCCGCGCACCGGTCCAGGTCCTCGGCGGCCCTGGCCTGGTCCAGCGGCGGGATCGGCAGCGGTGTCGGCGCGACGCCGGGTGGCCGGCTGGACGTCGGGCGGCGCGGGATCGAGCTGCGCGACGTCGTCGGTGGGGTGGCGAGCACGCCGTCCCCCTCCCCGGAACCGGCCGTGGACTGGGCGACGATCGCGGCGCCTGCGGCGAGCACGGCGACGCCCGCCGCGGCGGCCAGCGGGGCCCGGAGGTTGACGAGCCGGCCGGCCGGCGGCTCGGTCAGGCCCGCCAGCACCCGGGCTCGCATCCGGGTCAGCACCTCGAACGGCAGCTCGCGGCGCGGGGGAAGATCCAGGTTCACGACTCCTCCTCGAGATGGGTGCGCAGCCGGGCCCGTGCCCGCGACAGCCTGGCCCTGACGTTGGTCTCGGCGACGCCGAGGACCGCGGCGGCGTCGGCGATGGAGACCTCACCGAGCAGGCACAGCTCGAACGCCTCGCGCTCGGCCCGGGGCAGCGCGCCGGCGGCGGCGAGGACCGACCGCATCCGCCGGTCGTCGTCGACCCGGCTGGCCACCGCGTCGGCGTGGTCGGCGCAGCTGCCCTCGGCCGGCAGCCGGCGCAGCGCGCGCAGGAACCGCCCGGAGCGCCGGTGCTCGTTGCGGACCAGGTTGCCGGCCACCGCGTACAACCAGGGCAGCGCGCTGTCCCGGACCAGCGTGACCTCGCGCCGCTTGCGCCACGCGGCCAGGAACGTGTTCGCCGCGACGTCCTCGGCCAGCGTCCACGAGCCGGTGAGCCGGTAGGCGTGGTTCCACACCGCGCCCGCGTGCCGCTCGAACAGCGCGGTGAACGCGGCGTGATCGCCGCCGGCCGCGCGGCGCCAGAGCTCGGCGTCGGACGTGGAGGTGCCGGTCATGGTCTCCATGTACAGAGGTGTCCGCTCTCGTCGTGGTGTGACACCTAGACTGGGCGCCGCCGTCCATCACACACGAGGGAGATCCGTGACCGTTCAGCCGATCCGGCTCTTCGGCGATCCGGTGCTGCGCACGCCGGCCGTCGAGGTGGTCGACTTCGACAAGGAGCTGGCCACGCTCGTGCGGGACCTGTGGGACACCATGGAGTCGCGCAACGGCGCCGGGCTCGCCGCGCCCCAGCTGGGTGTCGGTCTGCGGGTGTTCACCTACCACTGCGACGGCGCGGCCGGCCATCTGGTCAACCCGACCTGGACCGCGCTCGGCGACGAGTACCAGGACGGCGAGGAGGGGTGCCTGTCCATCCCCGGCATGTACTGGGACTGCCGGCGGCACCTCAACGTGGTGGCCCGCGGCTGGAACATGCACGGCGAGCCGGTCGAGATCGAGGGCAGCGAGATGCTGGCCCGGTGCATCCAGCACGAGACCGACCACCTCGACGGGGTGCTGTTCGTCGACCGGCTGGACCCCGAGACCCGCAAGGCGGCCATGAAGGCCATCCGCGAGGCCGACTGGTTCGATGGGCGGGTGCCGGTGATCAAAGAGGATCCCCATCCGCTGTTCGGCGGGAGGCGGTAGCCAGATGGCGTCGCGGCAGTCATGGCGACCACTGCGCCTGTTCGCGGAAAAGGCGGCTCGTTCATGAGGGTGGTGTTCGCGGGGACGCCGGCGGCGGCTTTGCCGTCGCTGCGGGCGTTTCTCGAGTCCGACCGGCACGAGGTGCTCGCCGTGGTCACCCGGCCGGACGCGCCGGCCGGGCGGGGGCGGCACCTGCAGCGCTCGCCGGTGGGCGCGCTGGCCGACGAGCACGGGCTCGAGGTGCTCACCCCGCGCAAGGCCTCCGATCCGGAGTTCCTCGACCGGTTGCGCGACCTGGCCCCGGACTGCTGCCCGGTGGTGGCCTACGGCGCGCTGCTGCCGCAGAAGGCCCTCGACATCCCCAAGCACGGCTGGATCAACCTGCACTTCTCGGTGCTGCCGGCGTGGCGGGGCGCGGCGCCGGTGCAGGCCGCGGTGCGCAACGGCGACGAGATCACCGGGGCGAGCACGTTCCGCATCGTCAGGGAGCTCGACGCCGGGCCGGTGTACGGCGTGCTGACCGAGCCGGTGCGGCCGCACGACACCGCAGGAGACCTGCTCGACCGGCTTTCCGAGGCCGGCGCGCGGCTCCTGCTGTCCACAGTGGACGGTATTGAGGACGGCACGCTGCAACCGGTCGAGCAGGCCGGCGACGGGGTCAGCTACGCGCCCAAGGTCACCCCGGACGATGCCAGGGTGGACTTCTCCGCCCCCGCCATGGCCGTCGACCGGCTGATCCGGGCGATGACCCCGGATCCGGGCGCCTGGGCGGAGTTTCGCGGCGAGCGGGTCAAGCTCGGCCCGGTGTCGCTTGTGGACGGTTTCCGGCTCGAGCCGGGCGAGCTGCGGGTCGAGCGGCGCCGGGTGCTTGCCGGCACCGCGAGCCAGCCGGTCCGGCTCGGCGAGGTGCAGGCGCAGGGCAAGAAGCGGATGCCGGCGACCGACTGGGCGCGCGGCGTGCGGGTCGAGCCGGGGGAGCGGTTGACATGACCCAGCCCAGCCGGCGCTCCGGCCGGCCTTCCCGGCCGCGCGCCCCGCATCCGCCGCGGCGGTTCCGGCAGCCGAGCCGCCCGCCGGTGGAGGACCCGGCCCGCCGGGCGGCGCTGGACACGCTGCGCGCGGTGCGGCACCGCGACGCCTATGCCAACCTGCTGCTGCCCCAGCTGCTGCGGGAGCGGCGGATCACCGGCCGGGACGCGGCGCTGGCCACCGAGCTGGCCTACGGCACCTGCCGGATGGCCGGCCTGCTCGACCAGGTGCTCGCCGAGTGCGTCGACCGTCCGCTGTCCAAAGTGGAGCCCGAGTTGCTCGACGCGCTGCGGCTCGGCGGCTACCAGCTGCTGCGCACCAGGATCCCGCCGCACGCCGCGGTCGACTCCACGGTGGACCTCGTGCGCGGGGAGCAGGGCTCCCGGGTCGCCGGGTTCGTCAACGCCGTGTTGCGCAAGGTGGCCGAGCACGGCGAGCAGGAGTGGATCGACCGGCTGGCCCCGGATCCCGCCGAGGACCCGGTCGGCCACCTGGCCGTGCGCACCGCGCATCCGCGCTGGGTGGCAAGGGCCTACGCCGACGCGCTCGGCAGCACCGGCGAGGAGCTTGCCGCCGCGCTTGCGGCCAACAACGAGCGGCCGACCGTGCACCTGGTGGCCCGGCCGGGCGAGGTGAGCGCCGCGGAGCTGGCCGCGAGGACCGGCGGGGAGGTGGCGCCGTACTCGCCGTACGGGGTGCGGCTGGCGGCCGGCGCCGGCGATCCGGCCTACCTGGACCCGGTGCGTGAGCGGCTGGCCGCGGTGCAGGACGAGGGCAGCCAGCTGTGCGCGCTCGCGCTGACCCGGCCCGCGCTCGACGGTCCGGACGGGCGCTGGCTGGACCTGTGCGCCGGGCCCGGCGGCAAGGCGGCGCTGCTCGGCGCGCTGGCCGGCATGGCGGGCGGCACGCTGGACGCGGTGGACAAGGCGCCGCACCGGGCCCGGCTGGTCGAGCAGATCACCGAGGGCCTGCCGGTGCGCGTGCACGTCGCCGACGGCCGCGACTCCGGGCTGCCGGCCGGCGCGTACGACCGGGTGCTGGTCGACGCCCCGTGCACGGGCCTCGGCGCGCTGCGGCGCCGGCCGGAGGCGCGGTGGCGGCGCCAGCCGTCCGACGTCGGCGGCCTGACCCGGCTGCAGCGCGAGCTGCTGCTGGCCGCCGTGTCGCTGGTCCGTCCCGGCGGCGTCGTGGCCTACGTGGTCTGCTCGCCGCACCTGGCCGAGACCGTCGGCGTGGTGGCCGACGTGGTCCGCCGCACCGGCGTCACCGCGCTGGACGCCAGGGAGCACTTCCCCCGTGTGTCCGATGTGGACGATGGACCGTACGTGCAGCTCTGGCCGCACCGGCACGGCACCGACGCCATGTTCTGCGCGCTGCTCCGGAAATGAGCAAATCCGCGGGAGGAGGTCGCGGCAGCCGAGGCGACCACCGGGCGCGCCCTCGGCCGAAGGCCCGCTATCGCGGTGGCCGGGCCGCGGCCGACGACCGGAGCAATGGCTCGAAATGGCCCTGCCGGCGCGATTGCGTGCGCACAGACTCGCGGAAAGCACTGCGATGAGGACCCTCGGGTTGGTGGCGTCCGCGGGCGGGGGGATGGACGCCCGGCTGCGGGTCGAGGTGGCCGAGCCCGCGGTGCGCCGGGGCTGGCGGCTGGCCATCACGGTGACGCCGATCGCCGCGCGCTGGCTGGACGCCGTCGGGGAGCTGAACCGGTTGCAGGCGCTGACCGAGCTGCCGGTGCGCAGCCAGTCGCGGCTGCCCAGCCAGCCCAAGCCGTACCCGATGCCGGACGCTTTCCTGTTCGTCCCGGCCACCGCCAACTCGCTGGCCAAGCTGGCCCTGGGGATCGCCGACAACCAGGCCATGACCGCGCTCGGCGAGGCGGTCGGGGCGCCGGCCGTGCCCGTCGTCGTGTGCCCGCAGGCCGACGAGAACCAGCGCCGGCACCCGGCCTGGGCCGGCCACCTTGCCACCCTCGCCGCGGCCGGCGTGCTGATCGCCGACTCGGCCGCCGAACCCTGGGAGCCGCTGCTCGACCTGGTGGAGGTGTCGTGAGTCTCTTCATGGGTTGTCGCACCACAAAAGACTCACGACCCCCACGCCGGGAGTCCGCGTGACCAAGCGGATCACCGTCATCGCCATGGGCGGCACCATCGCGATGACGCCCGACGCCGGCGGCGGGGTCGTGCCCACCCTGACCGCCGACGACCTGCTGGCCGCCGTGCCGGGGCTGGCCGAGCTGGACCTCGAGATCACCGCACGGACCCTGTTCTCGCTGCCCAGCCCGTCGATCACGTTCGCGCACCTGGCCACGCTGGTGTCGGCGATCGGGGAGGAGATCGCCGCCGGCGGCACCGGCGTGGTGATCACCCAGGGCACCGACACCATCGAGGAGACCGCCTTCTTCCTCGACCTCACCGTGCCGGGCGACACGCCGGTGGTGGTGACCGGCGCGATGCGGCACCCCAGCCTGGCCGGCCCGGACGGCCCGGCCAACCTGCTCGCCGGGATCCGGGTGGCGGCAAGCCCGGCCGCGCGGGGCCTCGGCGGGCTCGTCGTGTTCGCCGACGAGGTGCACGCCGCCCGGCTGGTGCGCAAGACCCACACGGCGAGCACCGGCGCGTTCGTCTCGCCCGGCTTCGGCCCGCTCGGACTGGTCGTGGAGGGCGAGCCGCGGCTGCTGACCACCCCGGGCGCCCGGCACTGCCTGCCCGTCGGCCCGCGGGTGACCGAGGTGCGGGTCGGCGTCGTGCCCACGGCCCTCGGCGACGACGGCGCGCTGCTGCGCTGCGTCGACGGGTTCGACGGGCTGGTGCTCGCCGGGGTCGGCGCCGGCCACGTGCCCGAGCCGGTGGTGCCCGTGCTCGCCGACGTCGCCGCCCGCATGCCGGTGGTGCTCGCCTCCCGCGCGGGCGCCGGCGCGATGCTCACCCACACCTACTCCTACCCGGGCTCGGAGGTGGACCTGATCGGCCGCGGCCTGATCCCGTCCGGCTTCCTCGACCCGTACAAGGCGCGGATCCTGCTGCACCTGCTGCTGGCGTCGGACGCGTCCCGCACCGAGATCACCAGAACCTTCGCGCGCTTCGGCTGAGCTGCCATACTGTCCGCCGGCTCTGGGCGGACTGGGAGGACAGCTATGCCGATCATCGGTGGGCTCGGCTTGCTCGTGCTGGCACTGTGGATCTTCTGCATCATCGACGTGATCACCTCCAGCGAGTGGGAGGTGCGCAACCTCCCCAAGATGGGCTGGCTGCTGATCGTGCTGCTGCTGCCCACGGTCGGCTCGATCGTCTGGCTGGTCGCCGGCCGCCCGCAGACGGGCCGCGGGTGGGCCTCGCCGCAGCGTTCGACGCCGCCCTACCCGGAGTACGACCGCCCGGGCCGGCACGTCGCCGCCAATCCCGAGGACGACGCGGAGTTCCTGCGCCGGTGCCGGGAGCGCGCCGAGCAGCAGCGCCGGGCCGCGCGCGAGAAACGCCGACTGGACGAGGAGACCTAGCTCACGGCCCAATCGCCGCTGTACTGGGCGCCCGTCCGTACGGCCTAAGCTCGGACTGTGACCGGAGGACCGATGATCGCGCCGAGCATCCTGTCGGCCGACTTCGCCCGGCTCGCCGACGAGGTGGCGGCGGTGCGCGGGGCCGAGTGGCTGCACGTCGACGTGATGGACGCGCACTTCGTCCCCAACCTCACCATCGGGCTGCCGGTCGTGGAGGCACTGCTCGGCGTGACCGACATCCCGCTCGACTGCCACCTCATGATCGACGATCCGGACACCTGGGCGGTCCGGTACGCCAAGGCCGGCGCCCACAACGTGACCATCCACATCGAAGCGGCCGACGATCCGCTCAGGATCGCCGACGAGCTGCGCGCCGCCGGGGCCCTCGCCGGGCTGGCGATTAAACCGAAGACCCCGCTCGAGGCGTATATCGAGGTGCTCCGGCACTACGACACCCTGCTGGTGATGTCCGTCGAACCCGGTTTCGGCGGTCAGCGGTTCATCCCCGAGGTGCTCGACAAGGTGCGTGCGGCCCGGCGGCTGGTGGACAGCGGCGAGCTCAGCGTGCTGGTGGAGATCGACGGCGGGATCAACGAGGAGACGATCGAGCAGGCGGCGGAGGCCGGGGTGGACTGTTTCGTCGCCGGCTCGGCGGTGTACGGCGCGGACGACCCGGCCACGATGGTGGCCGTGCTCCGGGATCTCGCCGCGGCGGCGGCCGGCCGGGACTAGAGGAGGCACAGGTGTTCACGGGGATCGTGGAGGAGCTGGGGGAGGTCACGGCGGTCGAAGCCCGGCCGAACTCCGCGCACCTGACCGTGCACGGCCCGGTCGTCACCTCCGACGCGCGGCCGGGCGACTCGATCTCGGTCAACGGCGTGTGCCTGACCGTGGTGGAGGTGGCCGCCGGATCGTTCACCGTGGACGTGGTGCACGAGACGCTGCGCCGGTCCAGCTTGGACAAGGCGCACGTCGGTGACCGGGTGAACCTGGAGCGGGCGGCGGCGCTCGGCGACCGGCTCGGCGGGCACATCGTCCAGGGCCACGTGGACGGCACCGGCGTGCTGCTGTCCCGCGACGAGGCCGGGCTCACCCGGTTCGCGCTGCCGCCGGGCCTGTCGCGCTACCTGGTGGAGAAGGGCTCGGTCACCGTCGACGGCGTCTCGCTGACCGTGGTGGAGGTCTCCGACGAGGAGTTCTCGGTCGCGCTCATCCCGACCACGCTCGAGCTCACCACCCTGGGCATCAAGCAACCCGGCGACATCGTCAACCTCGAAGTGGATGTGCTGGCGAAGTATGTGGAGAGACTGGTCTCACCACACCTCGAGCCGAGGGAGGCCGGCCGGTGACTGATTTCGACACCATCGAGCGTGCGGTCGCCGCGATCGCCGACGGGCGGCCGGTCGTCGTCGTCGACGACGAGGACCGGGAGAACGAGGGCGACCTGATCTTCGCCGCGGAGAAGGCCACGCCGGAGCTGCTGGCGTTCATGGTGCGCTACACGTCGGGCTACATCTGCGTGCCGCTCACCGAGTCCGACTGCGACCGACTCGACCTGCCGCCGATGTACCACACCAACCAGGACCGCCGGGGCACCGCGTACACCGTCACCGTGGACGCCAGGGACGGCGTGAGCACCGGCATCTCCGCCGCCGACCGCGCGCACACCATCCGGCTGCTGGCCGACCCCGACTCCAAGGCGACCGACTTCACCCGCCCGGGGCACGTGGTTCCGTTGCGCGGCAAGGAAGGCGGCGTGCTGCGCCGGCCGGGGCACACCGAGGCGGCGATCGACCTGGCCCGGATGGCCGGCCTGCGACCCGCCGGCGTGCTGTGCGAGATCGTGTCGCAGAAGGACGAAGGCGACATGGCCCGGCGCGACGAGCTCGAGGTGTTCGCCGCCGAGCACGACCTGCCGCTGATCTCGATCGCCGAGCTGATCAAGTACCGGCGGCGCACCGAGAAGCAGGTGGTCCGGGTCGGCGAGGCCCGCCTGCCCACCGCGCACGGCACGTTCCGGGCCATCGGCTACGACAGCCTGCTGGACGGCATCGAGCACATCGCGTTGGTGTACGGCGACATCGGCGACGGCGAGGACGTGCTCGTCCGGGTGCACTCCGAGTGCCTCACCGGCGACGTGTTCGGCTCGCTGCGCTGCGACTGCGGGCCGCAGCTGGACGCCGCCGTCGAGGCCGTTGCCGCCGAGGGCCGGGGCGTCGTGCTGTACATGCGCGGCCACGAGGGGCGCGGTATCGGGTTGATCCACAAGCTGCACGCCTACCAGCTGCAGGACGACGGCCTGGACACCGTGGACGCCAACCTGGCGCTCGGCGTGCCGGCCGACGCCCGGGACTACGGGCAGGGCGCGCAGATCCTGGTCGACCTCGGCGTCAAGTCGATGCGCCTGCTGACCAACAACCCGGCCAAGCGGATCGGCCTCGACGGCTACGGCCTCACCATCGTCGACCGGGTGCCGCTGCCCATCCGGCCCAACCCGGAGAACCTGCGCTACCTGCGCACCAAGCGCGACCGGATGGGGCACGAGCTGGCCTTCCTCGACCAGCTGGACGAGGCGGAGCTGTCGTGAGCGGATCGGGGCGTCCGGAACTGGAGGTGCCGGACGGCAAGGGTTTGCGGCTGGCGATCGCGGCCACCCGGTGGCACACGAAGATCACCGGCACGCTGCTCGACCGCGCGCTGGTCGCCGCCAAGCAGGCCGGGATCGCCGAGCCGACCGTGGTCCGGGTGGCCGGCGCGATGGAGCTGCCGGTGGTGTGCCAGGAGCTGGCCCGCCGGCACGACGCGGTGGTGGCCCTCGGCGTGGTGATCCGCGGCGGCACCCCGCACTTCGAGTACGTCTGCGACTCGGTCACCGCCGGGCTGACCCGGGTGGCGCTCGACGAGTCCACCCCGGTGGGCAACGGCGTGCTGACGGTCAACGACGAGCAGCAGGCGCTCGACCGCTGCGGGCTGCCGGACTCGGCCGAGGACAAGGGGTTCGAGGCCTGCGTGGCGGCGCTCGACGCCGCGCTCGTGCTGCGTGGCCTGCGAGGCCCCGCGTGACCCAGGTGATCTTCCGGCCGCGCCGGATCCGGGTGCTCGCCGGCATCCTCGCCGTGGTCTTCGTGGCCGTGTTCGTCGTGGTGGCCGTGCTCCTCAAGCGCAGCGACACCGGTGTCGTCTTCCACACCTCCGACCAGGTGGCCATGATCGGGATCGGCCTGCTGCTCGCCGCCGGGGCCCTCTGGTCCACCTGGCCCCGGGTGCGCGCCGACGCCGAGGGCATCGAGGTGCGCAACCTCCTCGGCGCCCGCCGCTACGGTTGGGACGTGGTGCGGCGCGTCAGCTTCCCGGACGGCGCCGCATGGGCCCGTCTCGAGCTCCCCGCCGACGAGTACGTCCCGATGCTCGCCATCCAAGCCATCGACCGCGACCGCGCCGTCGCCGCCATGCGCGAGCTCCGCCGCCTGCACCGCGAGGCCGGCTCCGGCTGAGGCCGGACCTGGCGTGGGGCCGGCGGGTGGTCGGTTCCCGCCCGCCCGTGCCCAGGCACCGAGCCCCGCGCCACGCACCCGATCACCGATGGCCCGGCGCAACCAAGGCCCACCGGGCGGAGCCGGGCCCGCCGCGCGCCGTGCCGGAAACCGGTCGCCAAATTGGGGTGCCAGGAACGGCG
>NZ_DASZCQ010000232.1:0-19908 GCF_035942955.1 Actinophytocola sp.
GGCGGTGCGTTTGCTGGCCAGGGGGCCGAGGATGGCGTTCTGGACGAAGTTGGGTCCGCCCTGTCCGGCGCTGGTGGCCAGGCGGTTGTTGGCTTCGGTGAGTTGGCGGTCGAGGTTGGCCAGCTCGCGGTCGACCTCGGCTCGGGCGGCGGCGGGCACGGCGCCGATCGCGGCGACCGGGCTCGGGCAGGCGATCGTCTCGGCGGCGGGCGCCGCGGGGCCGCCGCCGCTGGCCAGGGCGTCGAGGGCCAGGACCGAGGACAGGGCGCCGGCGCTGATCAGGCCGGCGATCAGGGTGCGGCGCCGGGCGGGCCGCATCCGGGCATGGGCGTGCGCCATATCGATACCTCGCTTGGAAAGGCTGATGTGCGGATACAGCGCGTCGTGTCTGCCTGCATCGACGCCGAACGGTGACTCCCACTTCCAGATACGGAGTGGGAGCCACCGTGGTTCAACGGCGTCGGTGCGCCCGGCTCAGTCCTCCGCGGGGCCCGCCTTGAGGCCGGCGGAGATCAGGTCCATCACCGAGGAGTCGGCCAGCGTCGTGACGTCGCCGACCTGACGGTTCTCCGCGACATCGCGCAGCAGCCGGCGCATGATCTTGCCGGACCGGGTCTTCGGCAGCTCGGGCACGACCATGATCTGGCGCGGCTTGGCGATCGGGCCGATCTCCTTGGCCACGTGCTCGCGCAGCGCCTTGATCGCGTCGGCGCCCTTCGCCTCGTCCTCGGCCACGCCGCCGCGCAGGATCACGAACGCCACGATGCCCTGGCCGGTGGTCGGGTCGGTGGCGCCGACCACGGCGGCCTCGGCCACGGTCGGGTGGGAGACCAGCGCGGACTCCACCTCGGTGGTGGAGATCCGGTGCCCGGACACGTTCATCACGTCGTCCACCCGGCCGAGCAGCCAGATGTCGCCGTCGGCGTCGTACTTGGCGCCGTCGCCGGCGAAGTAGTAGCCCTTGTCGGCAAAGCGCGACCAGTACGTCTCCTTGTACCGCTCGTCGTCACCCCAGATGCCGCGCAGCATCGACGGCCACGGCTGGTCGAGCACCAGGTACCCGCCGCCGCCCTTGCCGACCTCGTTGCCCTGGTCGTCGACGACCTTGGCGCTGATGCCGGGCAGCGGCGTCTGCGCCGACCCGGGCTTGGTCGACGTGACGCCGGGCAGCGGGGAGATCATGATCGCGCCGGTCTCGGTCTGCCACCAGGTGTCCACGATCGGGCACCGGTTGTCGCCGACGTGCTCCCGGTACCACATCCAGGCCTCCGGGTTGATCGGCTCGCCGACCGAGCCGAGCAGCCGCAGCGACGAGCGGTCGAACTTGGCCGGGATGTCGTTGCCCCACTTCATGAACGTGCGGATCAGGGTGGGCGCGGTGTAGTAGATCGTGACGCCGTACTTCTGCACGATCTCCCAGTGCCGGCCCTCGTGCGGGGTGTTGGGCGTGCCCTCGTACAGCACGCTGGTGGCCCGGTTGGCCAGCGGCCCGTAGACGATGTAGCTGTGCCCGGTCACCCAGCCGATGTCCGCGGTGCACCAGTAGACGTCGGTGTCCGGCTTGATGTCGAACACCACGCGGTGGGTGTAGGCGGCCTGGGTGAGGTAGCCGCCGGTGGTGTGCAGGATGCCCTTGGGCTTGGCCGTCGTGCCGGAGGTGTAGAGGATGAACAGCGGATGCTCGGCGTCGTGCGGCTCCGCGGTGTGCGCATCGGACTGCCGGTCGACCACGTCGTGCCACCAGACGTCCTTGTCGGCGTTCCAGTCGACGTCCTGGCCGGTGCGGCGGACCACGAGCACCTTCTGCACGCTCGGGTTCTTGGCCACCGCCTCGTCGACGGTCGGCTTGAGCGCGCTCGGGGCGCCGCGCCGGTAGCCGCCGTCGGCGGTGATCACCAGCTTGGCCTTGGCGTCGTCGATGCGCCCGCCGAGCGCCTCGGCCGAGAAACCGCCGAACACCACCGAGTGCGTCGCGCCCAGCCGCGCGCAGGCCAGCATGGCGACGGGTAGCTCGGGGATCATCGGCATGTAGATCGCGACCCGGTCGCCCTTCTCGACGCCGAGCTCGATCAGCGCGTTGGTGGCCTTGCAGACGTCGCGCAGCAGCTGGCCGTAGGTGATCGTGCGGGTGTCGCCGAGCTCGCCCTCCCAGTGGAAGGCGACCTGATCGCCATGGCCGGCCTCGACGTGCCGGTCGACGCAGTTGTAGGTGAGGTTGAGCCGGCCGCCGACGAACCACTTGGCGAACGGGGCGTTGCTCCAGTCCAGCACCTGGTTCCAGGGCGTGTCCCAGTGCAGCTGCTCGGCCTGCCTGGCCCAGAACGCCTCCCGGTCGGCAGCCGCGTCGTCGTACAGCTGTGCGCTCGCGTTCGCCTTGGCCGCGAACTCCGCGCTCGGCGGGAACGTCCTGCTCTCGGTGAGCAGGTTGTCCAGAGTCGCGCTCGCAGCGGGCTGCTCGGTCATTGTGCGAGACCTCCATGGAAGCGGGTTGACACCTGCCATGAAACCGTAGTGTCACTCCTGCCTGCACAACAACGGGCGTAAAGGTTTAGACCACTTGTCACCCGATAGGGTTCGGCCCGTGACTGACCCGCTGGCGCCGCTGCTCACGCTGCCCGGTGTGGACGACGCCGTGCGCGCCGCCCGGGACGCGGTCGACGCCGTGCACCGCCACCCGACCAACCGCCGCGGCTGGCCGGCAACCGCGGCCGAGGCGTCCGTGCGCGCCGCAAGGGCGTCCGCCGCGCTGGACGGCGGCGATCCGTCCATCCCGGACACGGGCACGGTCGCCGATCCGATCCTGGCCGGCGCGCTGCGCATCGCCGAGTCCATCGGCCCGCTGCTGCCGGTCTGGCAGCGCGCCCCCGGTCAGGCGCTGGCCCGGCTGCACGTGCTGGCCGCCGCCGACCTGGTCGCCGGGGACGAGGAGCTCGGCCGGCCACGCGCCGGCCGCGGGGTGTCCGCCCGGCTCGACCTGCTCGGCCGGCTGGTGGCCGGCGAGACCTCGGTGCCCGGCCCGGTGCTGATGGCCGTGGTGCACGGGGAGCTGCTCACGCTGGCCCCGTTCCGGGTCGCCAACGGCGTGGTGGCGCGCGCCGCCGCCCGGCTGACGTCGATCGGCACCGGCCTCGACCCCAAGGGCCTGACCGTGCCCGAGGTCTTCTTCCTGCGCCGCCGCGAGCGCTACGTCGCCGCCGCCGAGGGCTTCGGCGCCGGCGACCGCGACGCCGTCGCCGCCTGGCTGATCATGTGCTGCGAGGCCACCGAGGCCGGCGCCCGCGAGGCCACCAGCATCGCCGACGCGGCGCTGACCGGTTAGACCAGGGCCCGGCCGCCGGTCTCGGCGAGTGCGGCGGCGACGGTGCGCTTGTTGGCCTCGAACTCGTCGTCAGGAATCTTGGGCAGCAGGTCGTTCCAGACCGCGAGCATGGGGCGGCGCAGCTGCATCATGCCCAGCGGGCGGGCCAGGAACCACACGTGGAAGTGCTGGCCGCCGTCGCCCCAGCGGCTGAAGTGGGCCCGGCCGACGCCCTCGATCCGTTCGACGGCAAGGGCGATCCGCTGAATCACCGGGCCGAGGCCGGCGGCCACGTCCGGGGGCATCGAACGCAGCGTGAGGTGCCGGCGCGTCGACAGCAGGGCGAGCATCGGCAGGCCGATCGGCTGGAACCCGGCGTGCAGCAGCCACGTTTCGTCGCGCCAGATGAGGTGCGTGTCCGGCTCGGCGCACAGGTTGCACGGTGCGCCGCCCGGCGCGCCGATGCGCGGCGGCTCCGGGACGACGGGCTCGTCGAGCGGCCGGACCCGGACGTCGCCGTCGAACGGGAAGAACGGCCCGCCGAGCACGGGCTCGGCGGACAGCCTTTGGCCGTATGGCAACCTGGCGTGGTAGGCGGACAGGTCGGTCATGCGCTCACACTATGAGCTGCAGCGCCGCGGCGAGATCGTTTCCGGAGAAGCCCTCGAGGCGGATCGCGCTCCCCGCAGCGGGCGCCGGGAAGCTCGCCTCGGTCGCGCCGTCGGCCACGGCGGTGGTGCGTACCGGTCGCGCGCCGGCGTAGACGTCCAGGCTGGTCAACGCCTTGGTGTCGACGGAAAGCGTGAGGGCGCCGAGTCCGTGGCCGCCGCCGCGCTCCGGCTCGTTCCGCGTGATCTGAGCCATGCCGGTTGTATCGACGCCGTCCGTCCCGGCGTCGTGGTGGCCAGCCACGCGCCGGCGAGCATGAGCACCGACCCGGCCGCCTGCACCGCCGTGATCGACTCGCCGAGCAGCAGCCACGCGCAGGCCAGGCCGAACACCGGCACCAGGAACATCGCCGAGGCCGCGGTCGCCGGGCCGGCCCGGCGCACGGCCCGGTAGTACAGCACGTACGCCACCGCGGTCGGCAGGACGGCCAGATAGGCCTGGTTGAGCCAGAACCCGATGTCCAAAGTGGACCATTCGACGTCGGCCACGGCGGGCAGGGCGACCACGCCGAGGGCCAGCGCGCCGGCCAGGGTGGCGTAGGCGGTGACCGTCAACGCCGGCAGCCGGGCGAGCACCGGCGCGCCGCACACCGTGTACGCCGACCAGCACCCGGCCGCCGCCACGTAGAGCAGGTCGCCGAGCAGCCGGTGATCACCGCCGGCCGGGATGCCGGCGAAGAACACGCCCGCCCCGGCGACGGCCGCGGCCAGCCCGAGCACGGTGCGCGCCGACAGCCCGCGGCGGCCGAGCAGCGCGGTGACCGCGACCGTGATCACCGGGGAGAGCACCGGCACGATCACGCTCCCGTCGGCCGACGGCGCCAGCGACAGGGCGAGGAAGAACAGCACGTTGTAGCCGAACACGCCGAGGATCCCCAGGCCGCCGGCCAGGCCGAGGTCGTGCGGCGGGGGCCGGGTGGCGTGCCGGGTGAGCGCCGCGTGCATGGCCAGCAGGATCATCGCCGCCAGGCCGAACCGCAGGAACGCCGCCACCTCGTGCGGGATCGCGTTGACGGCCAGCTTGGAGGAGGCGAACGCGCTGCCCCACAGCGCCATCACCAGCACAAGCGTGAGGTGGGTACGCACCGCCCGATCGTCGCCGTTCCCCAGTGGACGGTCTTGAACGCTGGTGCGCGGGCACAATGGGCAAGGTGGAATGGGTGCGCTACTGGAGGCTGCCGGACCGGCCGGTTGAGGCCATGCGCGCGCACTTCGAGCAGCACAGCTACCACCTGCACACGCACGACACGTATTCGTTCGGGCTCACCGAGTTCGGCGCGCAGACGTTCGGCTGCCGCGGCGAGTCGCGGACCAGCGCGGTCGGCATGGTGATGGCCTTCAACCCCGACGAGCCGCACGACGGGCATTCGGCCACCGAGCTCGGCTTCACCTACAGCATCGTCCACATCGGACCAGAGTTGATCGCGGACCTGCTGTCCGACAAGGCGGGCCGCGCGACCGGCCTGCCGCTGTTCGACCGGCCGGTGCTGCACGAGCCGGTGCTCGCCGCGGCCCTCACCCGGCTGCGCGCCAGCCTTGCCCGGCCGGCCAGCGCGCTGGCCAGGGACGAGGCGCTGGCCGCGACCGTCGCCGCGCTGGTGGACCGGGGTGCCCGCAGCGCCGCGCCGGCCGCCCGCGGCGGCGCGGACACCGTGATCGCCGGACGGGCCCGCTGTGTGCTCGACGACCGCTACCTCGACGACCTCGGCGCCGACGAGCTGGCGGCGGCGGCCGGGTGCAGCCGGTTCGCCCTCTACCGGGCGTTCAAGGCCAGCTACGGCCTGTCCCCGAGCGACTACCAGCGCCTGCTGCGGCTGCGCGCCGCCCGTCGGCTGATCGTCGCCGGCACCCCGGTGGCCGACGCGGCGGTCGCGGCCGGCTTCGCCGACCAGGCCCACCTCACCCGCTGGTTCCGCCGCTGCTACGGCATCACCCCCGGCACCTACCGGCAGGCGGCGTCTCCAGCCAGATTTCAGCGAACCTAGAACCCCCAGGCCCTACCGTTGAGGTGCGCGAGTCCCCCTTCCTCGCGGACGTGGGATCCCCACATGGCGGGCCGAGATTTCCTAGCGTCTCGGCCCGCTTTCCCTTTCTGGGGGACAAGCCCCCAGACCCCCCGAGGCTCAGCCTCGCACCCCCTGTCTCAGCGCATGGTCCACGCTCCGAAGGCGTGCCGCGTCGCTTCCGTGGGTGCCACCTGGCAGCATGGGCCCGTGCGGATCAGAGAGTTTGAGTCGGTCCTGGCCGGACTGCTCACCGACGCGGACAACCCGGAGATCGTGGACGTTCGGAGCTGCTCGGAACAGAACCCGCAGGGTCACACGCGGCTCCACGTTCGCTTCGCCTCCGGAGCCGATGCCTACATCATGGTTCGCCGGGTGGCCGGGAGGGGCATTCCGTCGCACGCTCCGTTCGAGCTGCCCAGGGAGGCTTTCTGATCATGCGTGTTGAGCGCTTCCGGGACTATGTAAGGGAACTCCTCACCGGTTCGGGTCACCCCGACATTGTTCGTGCGGAGTTCGAGCAGGTGCCCGGCGAGCGGGAGGGGCTCGTCGACCTGCGCGTCGACTTCGCAGATGGCGTTTCGATCTTCTTGGCCGTCGTTCGGACGTCCCCGCCGACCGGGGATGACTTCGCCAAGCCCGAGCAGCCTGTCACCAGAGTGGGTGCTACTCGTAGCGCATGATCGGTGGCAGCATGTGACAAGTGCCTGATGGAACATGCCCGGACTGCGGACAGATCGTGAGCACGGATCCCGGGGAAGCGGTGCCGCCGCATCGTCCGGTGGGAGAGCAGAAGGGGTGCTCGGGCGCCGGCAAGACGACGCAGCCGCGGTAGGTCAGACGGCTTTGGCGCTCAACGTCGCCAGGGCGCGGCGGACGTGGCCGTTGGTGTCGGTGAGGGCGGCGGCGGCGCGGCGAGTGTCTACTCCGGACAGGAGGTGGACGAGGGCCACCTTGAGGTCGCCGCGGGCTTTGGTGAGGGCGTCGGAGCATTCTTGCTGGCCGAGGCCGGTGGCCTCGCGCAGGATGCGCACGGTGCGCCCGCGCAGTTTGGCGTTGTTGGCGCGGACGCTGACCATCAGGTTGGAGTAGGTCCGGCCGAGCTTGATCATCACGGCGGTGGAGAACGCGGTGAGCACCTGCTTCTGCGCGGTGCCGGCCTTCATCCGGGTGGAGCCGGCGATGGCCTCGGCGCCGGTGTCCACGGTGATCATCACGTCGACGTCGATGGACCGGGTGGACAGCGGGTTGTTGACCATCAGCGCGGTTCGGGCGCCGAGCCGGTGCGCCGCGCGCAGCGCCCCCAGCACGTACGGGGTGCGCCCGGAGGCGGTCAGGCCGAGCACGAAGTCGCCACGCTCGGCTTCTCGAGCCAGATCGGAGGCCCCGGCCTCGTCGTCGTCCTCGGCGTTCTCCACCGCGGAGCGCAGGGCGGTGGCGCCGCCGGCGTGGTGCACGACGAACCAGTCGGACGGGACGTTGTAGGTGGGCGGCAGCTCGGCGGCGTCCAGCATGGCCAGCCGCCCGGACGTGCCGGCGCCGACGTAGTGCACCCGGTGGCCGCCGCGCAGCGACTCCACTGCCAGGTCGACCGCGGTGGACAGCGCGGGCAGCGCCGCGGCGACGGCGTCGGGCACCAACCGGTCCTCGGCGTTGATCGCCCGCAGGATCTCCAGGGTGGTCAGCTGATCGATGTCGGTGGTGCGCGGGTTGCGGCGCTCCGTCGGCGAATCGACGTGTACTGCCTGCCGCGGCACGGTCATCTCGCTGCCCCCTACGTCGGTGTCGTTCGGGACCTCCCCCGGCAGGCGCCCGTGATCGCGATCGCCCGCGCGATCGTGGCTTCCGGGCGCCTGCAAGGTCATTTCCCGGTCTCCCGCACTTTCCGCCGCCCGTCGTGGCGGGTCTCCAGCCGGTGCGCGCCCACCGCTTCCCTGGTGTCGTCAAGGGCCTTCATGGCCTTGTCGAGGTGCCGCTGGGCCACCCCGATGAACAGGCAGTCGACCACGGTGAGCTGGGCGATCCGGCTGGCCATGGCCCCGGAGCGGAACGTGGTCTCCCGCGCCGCCGTGGTCAGCACCAGGTCGGCGACCTCGGTGATGGGCGAGGTGGGGAAGTTGGTCAGGGCGACGGTCGTGGCGCCGTGCTCGCGGGCCGTGCGCAGTGCCTCGACCGTGTCGGTGGTCGCGCCGGTGTGCGAGATGCCGAACGCCACGTCGCCGGGCCCCAGCACGGCGGCCGAGGTCAGCATGATGTGTGTGTCGTTCCAGGCGAAGCTGATCCGCCCGATCCGGTGCAGCTTCTGCTGCAGGTCGGCGGCGACGAAGGCGCTCGCGCTGACGCCGTAGACGTCCACCCGGCCGGCCGTGGCGATCGCGTCGACCACCCGCGCCAGCATCTCGACGTCGAGCTGGCCGGCGGTCTCCTCGACCGCCCGCGCGTCGGCGAAGGTCACCTTGCCGACGACGGTGGCCAGGTCGTCCTCCGGGTCGATCTCGCCGCCCAGGTCGCGGTCGGTGCGGGCCTCGGTCCGCGCGGTGTCGGCGGCCAGCGCGATCCGCAGCTCCGGATAGCCGCCGACCCCGATGGCCTTGCAGAACCTGGTGACGGTGGTCTCGCTGGTGCCGGCGGCGTCGGCGACCTCGGTGATACTGCGGCGAGCGACGCTCGAGGGGTTGTCCAGCACCACCTTGGCGACCCGCTGCTCGGCCCTGGCCAGCCCGGGCAGCAGCGAGCGGATCCGGACCAGCGGGCTTGACTCTATGTGCTCTGTTGTCATGGCACTCGCGCTCACGTGGGAAACTTACTAACAGTCAGAGGGTACGACAAGGTGATGCATGACCTGTACTGGCTACGCTACCTAAACCTGGTCGAAACTTCAGGCGACGGCCTTGTGGGCTTGCCAGCAGAATCGCTGGTTGCCCGCAGGTTGTTAGCGTTTCAACCTCACCGAGATTTCAGCTGCCACTCTTGTGGGTGCAACATGTGGGGTTGTTTCTCACCGTTAAGGAGCGGGCGATCACCGTCCGTGACCCGAATTGCGTCGAGATACACGCCGCGGCCGGTGTATCGACTATCCGTGGTAAATCGCCAGCGCAACGTGATCTCCGCAGCCTGTGGTACCTCGGCGTGCACCGTCCACCAGCTGCGGTGCCCGGCGCCGGACAGCGTCTGCGCTGGTCCCGAGGGTGCGCCCGGCCCCTCCGCGAGGACGGGCACGGCCTGCCAGCTGACCCCGTCGGTGCTCGACTCCAGCACGAGCCGATCGGTGTCCTCGGTGTCGACGAAGGCGGCGAAGTTCACCCGAACGGGCCCGACCGAATGGAGGACAGCCGTGGTCAGAGTGGCCGAGCTGGCGTCCCCGATGCCGGTGTACCAGGCGTCCGGGCCGCGTTTCGGGAGGACGGCCAGCGATTTCGCCAGCCCGAGCGCCACCGTCTCGCGAGCCAGGTTGATCGAGCCCCAACTCCGGCTCGGATGCACCCGGTTGGTGAGCAGAACGGCGAACGAGCGGGAGGCCGGGTCGATCACCATGACGGTGCCGGTGAAGCCGGTGTGCCCGGCGGTGCGCGGGCCGGCCAGCCCGCCCATGTACCAGCGCTGGTTCAGCTCGAAGCCCAGCCCGTGGTCGTGCCCGGGGAACTGCTGGTTGTAGTTGGTCAGCATCATCCGCACGGTCTCCGGCCGCATGATCCGCCGGCCGGCGTAGCTGCCGCCGTTGAGGATCGTCTGGGCGAGCACGGCCAGGTCGCCCGCGGTGGAGAAGATCCCGGCGTGCCCGGCCACCCCGCCGAACGACCAGGCGTTCTCGTCGTGCACCGACCCGCGGACCATGCCGCGCGGCGGGTTGGTCATGTACTCCGTCGCCGCGATCCGGTCGAGCTTGCTCGCCGGCGGGTTGAAGCCGGTGTCGGCAAGACCGAGCGGCTCGGTGATCCGCTGCCGCACATAGGTGTCCAATGTGGACCCGCTGACCCGCTCGATCAGGACGCCGAGGGCGATCAGGTTGAGGTCGGAGTAGAGGTAGGTGCTGCCCGGCGGGTTGATCGGCGCCACGTCCATCACGGCCTTGATCCGCGCCGGAACGTCCGGGTGGTCGCGCCACAGCGGCAGCCACGCCACCAGGCCGGAGGTGTGCGTCAGCAGCTGCTGGACGGTGATCGACTCCTTGCCGTTGACCCCGAACTCGGGCAGGTAGGTGGACACCCGCTCGGCGACGTCGATCCGGCCGGACTCGTGCAGCTGCAGCACCGCGATCGAGGTGAACAGCTTGGTCACCGAGGCCATGTCGAAGATGGTGTCCGGGCGCATCGGCACCTGCTGCTCGGCCGGCAGCTCGGTGCCGGTCCCGTCGCCGTAGCGCACGGCCTGCCCGGTGGCGGTGTGGCTGACCACCACGCCGTCGTGCGCCAGCAGCGCGACCGCGCCGGAGAACAGCGGATGCCCGGTGGCCGGGTTCACCCGGGTCCACTCGGTGATCTTGTCGAGCGCGGCGGCGATCGGGGCCGGGTCCAGCCCGGCCTGCTCCGGGGTGCCGGTGCGCAGCCCGGTCCACGCCGGCGCGAACCCGTGGTGCTGCCGGTCGAACCGGCCGCCCGGCCAGCTCTCGGGCTCGGCCGCCGTCACGGCCACCGGGCCGCTCGCCGACACGGCGAGCACCGTCCCGAGTACCAACAATGCCCGCCCCCGCATCGCGACCACCTCATCTATAGATCAAGTACGGCTCCCGCTGCCTGCGGAACGCCGCCAGCTCCTGCTGCCACGCGCCGATCACGTCGTCGACCCCTGCCCCCGCGTCCACCATCCGGCGCAGCCGGTCCGAGCCGGACAGCTTGTCGATGAAGTTGTCCGGCCGCCAGGCGAACTTGTCGGGGTACAGCTGCCGCGCGGCGACGATCATCGTGATCGCCGTGCGGATGGCTTCGAACGAGCGCTCGTCGGTGATGTGCACCTGCACGCCGCCGCAGACCTTGCCGACGTGCTTGCTGAACGTCGGGGAGAAGTAGACCTCGCGGAACCGCGCGCCGGGCAGGTCGAGCTCGTTGAGCCGCTCGGCCCACCGCCAGTCCAGGTCCGGCGCCCCGATGATCTCGAACGGCCGGGTGGTGCCGCGGCCCTCGGACAACACCGTGCCCTCGAACAGGCAGGTGCCCGGGTAGACCAGCGCCGTGGTCGGGGTGGGCATGTTCGGGCTGGGCAGCCGCCAGGCCAGGCCGGTGGCGGAGAACAGCTCGTCGCGCCGCCAACCCCGGAGCCGCACGATGTCCAAACTGGACAGTCGACCGCCGGCGTCGGCCGGGAGGAACTCCGCGTCGAAGAACCGGGCCAGCTCGCCGATCGTCATGCCGTGCTGCTGCACGATCGGCTTGAGCCCGACACCGGAGGCGAACGCGGGATCCAGCATGGGACCGTGCGGGGAGCCGCCGACCGGGTTGGGCCGGTCCAGCACCACGAACGCGGCGCCGGTGGCCACCGCCGCCCGCATCGCGGTGTACATGCTCCAGATGAACGTGTAGAAGCGGGCGCCGACGTCGGCGATGTCGAACACCACGGTGTCCACGCCGGCCTTGGTGAACATCCCGGCGAGCTTGTCGGCCGAGGCCCCGTAGGCGTCGTAGACCGGGATCTGGGTGCGCGGATCGAGGTAGTCGCCCTCGGAGCCGCCGGCCTGGGCGGTGCCGCGGAAGCCGTGCTCCGGACCGAAGGCGGCCACCGGGCGAACGCCGGCCGCCACCATCGAGTCGACGATGTGCGTGTGGTCGCGCAGCGCGCCGGTGGGGTTGGTCAGCACGCCGAGCCGCCGGCCGGCCAGCGCCCGCCAGTCCTGCGCGGCCAGGACGTCCGCGCCGGGGATGACCCGGCCGCCGTGCCGCTCGCCGCCGTCCGGCTCGGCTTTCGCCGCGGCCGAGGTGGTGGCCGTCGCGGCGGCGGTCAGGGCGGAGGCGGCCAGGAAGCGTCGTCGGTCCATGGTGGTCCTCACCAGGTCAGGCCGGTGTCGAACGGGTAGCGGATGGTCGTCGGGTCGCCGCCGGCCGGCACGTCCACCGGGAGCTTGCCCCGCGGCGAGATCTCGCCGAGCAGCACCTTTGCCAGCGACTCCATCGACACCGCGCGCCACGAGTAGGTGGCCACCCAGGTCGGGGCGTCGACGAAGCCGGCGTCGTACGGAACCTGGGAGGCGACCGCCACGACCGGTTTTCCGGTGGCCAGCAGGCGGCTGAGCAGCGTGCGTTGCTGCAGGCGCGCGCTGAGGTTGTTGGTCAGCACCACGACCAGGTCGGCGCCCTGGGCGGCGGTCTCCGCCTGGGCGATCAGCGCCTCGCCGGGACTGGATCCGGTCGGCAGCGCCGTGGCGGTCAGCCCGCGCGCGGTGAGGCTGGCGGCCAGCCAGCCCGGCGATCGCCCGGCCCCGTCACCGATCCCGGTCACCAGCACGTTGGTCGGCCGGGCCGGCAGCACGCCGGCGTCGTTGCGCAGCACGGTCGTGGTGCGGTCGCTGATCCGCTGGATCTCGGCCAGGTTGGCCGGCGTGCCCACCAGGCCGTCCACCTTGTCGACGTCCACGAACGGGCTGGTGAGGATGGCCCGCTTGAACTTCAGCAGCAGGATCCGCAGCACGCTCTCGTTGATCCGCTGCTCGCTGATCCGGCCCGACCGCACCGCGTCGACGACGGAGCTCTTGGCCAGCTCCAGGTTGGGCGGCATGAGCATCTGGTCGGCCCCGGCCTCGATCGCCCGCAGCGGGATCTCCTCCGGCGGCAGCACGTTCGCCCCGCCCATGCCCAGCGCGTCGGTGACGATGACGCCGCGGAACCCGAGCTCCTCGCGGAGGATGCCGGTGAGGATCGGCCGGGACAGCGTCGCCGGCATCCGGGAGTCGTCGAGGCTGGGCACCATGATGTGCGCGGTCATGATCACGTCGACGCCGGCCTCGATCGCGGCCTTGAACGGCGGCAGGTCGATCTGCCGCACCGCGTCGGCGGTCCGGTTGATGATCGGCAGCGTGGTGTGGCTGTCGGTGTCGGCATCGCCGTGCCCCGGGAAGTGCTTGGCGGCCGAGGACACGGTGTGCCACGGCCGGTCGGAGTCCTCAAGCCCGCTGACCTCGGCCCGCACCAGCTGGCTGGCCAGGTCCGGCCGCGAGGAGAACGACCGCGCCCCGATCACCGGATTCAGCGGGTTGGAGTTGACGTCGGCCACCGGCGCGAAGTTCTGGTTGATCCCCATCGCGCGCAGCTCATGCCCGTTGATCGTGGCCAGCGACCGCGCGTCGGTGGCGCTGCGCCCCGCCCCGATCGCCATGCTCCCCGGGAACTCCGTCGCCGGCGACTCCAGCCGCGTGACGTTGCCACCCTCCTGGTCGATCGCGATGATCAGCGGAAGGTGCAGCCCCGACCGGACCGCAGCCCGCTGCAAGCCGTTGGAGAAGTTGGCCACCTGCCGCGGGTCGTCCACATTGTCCGTGGTGGCATTGTTGAAGTAGATCACCCCGCCGACGTTGTACCGCTCCACCACCTGCGCCGGCGTATCCACCCCATAGTTGGTCCGGTTGGTCGGATGCGCCTCATCCGCCGACTTCCCCCACACGGACACCACGAACAACTGCCCGACCTTCTGCTCCAACGACAGCCGGTTCAGCACCTGGTTCGCCCAGTACCCGGCAAACACCTCCGAGCCACCCCGGGGCTCGGCCAAGGCCGAAGGGGTGCCACACACCGACACCACCATCAGGCCGGCGAGCACCACGGACAAGCGACGACGCAGCAACACCAACACCACGGCCTCCCTGGTTCGCCCAGGCTGTGGGTAACCTCGAAAGATCCTCACCGGTCTCACGCAGTATCGGTAAGTTACCCACGTCACACTCGGCGGGTCAACCAGGAATGCTTCCCCCGCACCCAACCCATGACAAGCCCCAACCGGCCCTATCCAGCCATACGTGCCCGCCAACTACCGCTGGTCCCCCCCAACCAACCCCACTGGGTCGCTAGCACCGCGAGTGTGCGGGCTGCCCCCCAAAAAACAACGCCGAACGATCCCGCTCCGCGCCCCGCCGGCCGCTCGCCCGAGAATGCCCGGCCCCGCGTGTACGGCACGTATGCCCTGGTTCCCGCCAACGCAACCCCGCTGGATCGCCAGGAGCTAGCACCGGGGTCTCTAGGGCTGGCCCCCAAAAACAAAGTCGGACGATCCCCGTCCACGTCCCGCCGGCGGCTCGCCCGGAAATGTCCGGCCCCGCGTGTGCGGCACGTATGGCCTGGTTCCCCGCCAACGCAACCCCGCTGGATCAGCAGGAGCTAGCACCGGAGTCCCTGGGGCTGGCCCCCAAAACAAAGTCGGACGATCCCGCTCCGCGCCCCGCCGGCGGCATGGCCGGGAATGCCCGGCCATGCGTGTGCGGCACGTCTTAGCTGGTTCCCCGCCAACGCAACCCCGCCGGGTCGCTAGGAGCTAGCACCGTGGGGGTCTGGGGGCTCGGCCCCCAGAACAAAAACTGGACGATCCCGGTCCGCGCTCTCCGCGGACAGGGATCGCCCAATCGTCCAGCGCGAACATCCGGGTTACCAAGCGTGCAACGGTGTCGTACCTACCTGGCCTCGGCGTCCGGCGTCCCGGTACGCAGTCCCTAGACGACATGCCTCCCGCGGCGTGCTGCGCGTGGGTGCTCCGGTGTTCGCGCACGGAGTCCTATCGGGGTGGCGCAAGGCTTCTCTTCGCCTTGTCCCTGGCCGACTAGGAGTCCGCACCTACTTTCTACGCGGTGAGTGGAGTCACTTCAAGAGCACATATGGGTGCACCGTTACAGAGCCCGCAAGGGGTTCTCGGACACGCCGAGTGAGCGTATTCTGGCAGGTCGTTGCGCTGCGATACCGGCGGCTGGGGGACCGGGCGGCACCGCGGGTCGAGTGAACCATTTCCTTGCGCCCCTTGGGTTTTACCGCTTGCGCCGCCGGTGCAGCCCGTACCACGTCGCGCCGGCGGCGATGGCGCCCAGCCCGATCGCGGTAACCGCGATGGTGGCGCCGGACTGCGCGTGGAAGCGCGAGCGCAGCGAGACCGGCTTGGAGAAGGCGAGCATCGGCCACCCTCGCTCGGCGGCGATGGCGCGCAGGGCCCGGTCGGGGTTGACCACGGTGGGGTGGCCGACCACCTCCAGCATCGGCAGATCGGTGCTGGAGTCGGAGTAGGCGTGGCAGGCGTTGAGCTCGTAGCCGCGCTCGGCGGCCAGCTGCTTGATCGCGGTCGCCTTGTTCGCGCCGTAGCAGTAGAACTCGATCTCGCCGGTATACCGTCCGTCCCTGGCGACCATGCGGGTCCCGACGCTGTGCGTGGCGCCGATCATGTCCGCGATCGGGGTGACGATCTCCTCACCGGACGCGGAGATCACCACCACGTCGTGGCCCTCCGCCTTGTGCTCGGAGATCAGCTCCGCCGCCTCGGCGTAGACCAGCGGATCGACGATGTCGTGCAGCGTCTCCTCGACGATCGCGCGCACCTGCTTGACATCCCAGCCCTCGCACAGGGCGGTCAGGTGCGCGCGCATCCGCTCGACCTGGTCGGCGTCCGCCCCCGACGAGGCGAACACGAACTGGGCGTAGGCGCTCTTCAACACGGCGCGCCGGTTGATCAGCCCGCCCTGGAAGAACGGCTTGCTGAACGCCAGCGTGCTCGACTTGGCGATGACCGTCTTGTCCAGGTCGAAGAACGCGGCGATCCGCGTAGGGCCGGAGCCGGACGCGTCGTTGCCGGAGTCGGTCACGCCGCCAGCATAGGTTCGCCGCGACTTACCGCGCGTCGTTGTGCCGTTACGCGCCATGGGTGCGGAGGAACGAGATACAGTAGGGGAAGTCCGGCGTTGCCCGGACTGGTTCAGTCCGACCCCCCGGGGCTGAACCTTTGACGACCCCCGTCCCTCCCCCCTGGCGGGGGTCGTCCCTTCTCCTCCCGGACACCCAGCTCGCGTGGTTCGCCCGCCGCTGCGCCCCATTGCTCCGCGCGCGCTCTCCCAAGACAACCCGCGCGCGCCCCTCTACCTATAGACAAGGGGGTCCCCCCTGCTTTCCAGTTTTCCGTGGCGCACCGACAAAACCGTGCGGTGTCGATCTTCAGGGTGCGAGTTGTCCACAGTCGGGCCGGTTGTGCACATGTTGATCACCACCCGTTGCCCGGGCGCCGCCGCCCGCCGATCGTGGGGACGCGGCCGGCATCCCGTCGCCGCGCGGACCATGATCGGCTCTCCTTGGGGGCACGCGATGAACACCAACCGCCCGGTGGCACTGGTCGACGACGGCGAGCTGCTCGACGACGTCCTGAAGCTGGCGGCTGCGGCCGGTTGCCAGGTCGAGCGGCTGCCGGACGCCACCGCGGTCCGGCAGCACTGGAACACCGCTCCACTGCTGATCCTTGACGCCTCAGGCGTGCGCGAATGCGTCGAGCTGCGCCTTCCCCGGCGCGGCTCGGTGCTCGTGGTCACCGCCACGCAGCCGTCCGAAGAGCTGTGGCGCGATGCCGTGGCCGTCGGCGCCCGGCACGTGGTCGAGCTGCCCGGCGGGGAGGAGTGGCTGGTCAGCGCGCTCGCCGACGCCGCGGAGGCGCCGGCCGGGTCGAGCGGCCGGGTGCTGTCGGTGCTCGGCGGGCGTGGCGGCGCCGGCGCCTCGGTGTTCGCCGCGTCGGTCGGCCTTACCGTGCTGCGCAACGGCGACGGCGCGCTGCTGATCGACTGCGACCCGTTGGGCGGCGGGCTCGATCTGGTGCTGGGCGCGGAGACCGAGCAGGGCCTGCGCTGGCCGGAGCTGCGGCTGAGGGCCGGCCGGGTGTCGGCGTCTTCGCTGCATTCCGCGCTGCCCGGCCGAACCCACGGCAATGGCCGGCTGACCCTGCTCTCCGGTGCACGGGAGGGAGTCGGGCCGGAGCCGGACGCGGTCGCCGCCGTGCTCGAGGCCGGCAGCCGGGCCGGCGAGACGGTCATCTGCGATCTGTCAAGGGAGTTCGGCGACGCCGCCCGCGCCGCGCTCGAGCGGTCCGACCTCGCCGTGATCGTCGTCCCCGCCGAAGTCCGCGCGTGCGTCTCCGCCAAGCTGGTCGCCGACCGGGTCCGCGAGCACGGCATCACGGCCAGGCTCGTGGTGCGCGGGCCCGCCCCCGGCGGCCTGCGCGCCGGCGAGGTGGCCAACGTCGTCGGGATCCCGCTGCTCACCTCGATGCGGCCCGAGCCCGCCCTGGCCCGATCCCTCGACCAGGGCAACTTCCGCCCCAAACCCCGCGGTCCCCTGGCCGGCGCGGCCCGCGCCACCCTCAAGGCCCTCGCCGCCGTACCCGCCCGGGACCTCCGCGCCGCCTCCTGAGCACGACAACCGTTCGCCCATAAGGGAAATCGTTGTCCGGGTGGCCGGGCACTGCCACGGTGGGCGGATGGAGCCGGGCTTTCGGGGCGAGGTCACCGACTTCTATCAACGGTTCCGGCGCGGGTATCCCCCTGCCGTCGTCGACCACCTGGTGGAGGCGTTCGCACTCACCCGTGACGACATGGCGCTCGACATCGGCTGCGGGACGGGCCAGCTGACCCTGCCGCTGGCCGAGCGGGTCCGCGCGGCGGTCGGCCTCGACCCGGAACCGGACATGCTCTGGCGCGCCCGCGCCGCCGCCCGCGACCGGCGGGCCACGAACGTGAGCTGGTTGCTGGGCGCGGACACCGACCTGCCCGCCCTGCACGCGCTGTTCGGCGGGCGCCGGCTGGGCGCGGTGACCATCGCGCAGGCCCTGCACTGGATGGACCACGGCACCCTGTTCCCCGCACTCGCACCGATGATCCGCCGCAACGGTGGCGTCGCCGTCGTCACGAACGGCAAACCGTTGTGGCAGCACGACCTCGCATGGTCCCGGGCGCTGCGCGACGTCCTGTCCGGCTGGCTCGGCGCTCCGCTCGACCGCACCTGCGGAACCGATGCCGCCAGCCAGCAACGATATCGCGAGGGCCTCGCCCGCGCGGGCTTCGACGTCACCACGGCGAGCGTGGACTACTCCGACGAGCTGAGCCTGGAACAGGTCATCGGCGGGGTGTACTCGGCGCTGCCGGTCGACCGGCTGCCCGCCCCGGAGCGACGTCCCGACTTCGCCGCACGGATCGGCCGCGCGCTGCAACCGCATCGGCCCTACGTCGAGGACGTCCACGTGGCGATCGTGCTGGGCACGGTGGGCTGAGGCCGCGGGCGGACAGACGACCCCCCGGTTCCATTCTTCCGTACGGCGCCGACGAAACCGGTGCTGAACGATCTTGGACGGGCGAGTTGTCCACAGGCGGGTCGGTTGTGCACATGTTGATCACCGGTCGTTGCCCGGCGCGCCCCGGCCGCCGATCGTGAAATCGCGGCAGGCGCCCGCCGGCCGCCGGACCTGACGATCGGGGGCACGCGTGAACACCGGACAGCGGAGCGCGGCATGACCGCGGATCTCATCGAGCGGGTGCGTGACCGGCTTGCCAGCAGTGGCGCGGAGATCACGTCGACGGTCGTCGCCGACGCCGTGCGCGAGGAGGCCGGCGGAGTGGTGGGGCACGCCGACGTCCTTGAGGCGATGCGGCTGCTCGAGCAGGAGTTCGTCGGGGCCGGGCTGCTCGCGCCGCTGCTGCGCGACGAAACCACGACCGACGTGCTGGTCACCGGTCCGGACCAGGTATGGGTCGACGGCGCCGGAGGTCTGCGGCGCACCGACACCCGCTTTCCCGACGAGGACTCGGTCCGCCGGCTGGCCCAGCGGCTGGCCCTGTCCTGCGGTCGCCGGCTCGACGACGCACAGCCGTTCGTCGACGCCTGGCTGCCGGCGAGCCCACTCGGCCGGATCCGCCTGCACGCCGTGCTGCCGCCCATCGCCGCCGACGGCACCTGCCTGTCGCTGCGGATTCTGCGCCCGGCGGCACACGATCTGAGCACGCTGGAGAGCCTCGGCACCTTCGACGCGATCGCCCACGCCGTGCTGGCCGCCATCGTCGAGGCCCGGCTGGCGTTCCTGATCTCCGGCGGCACCGGGTCGGGCAAGACCACCCTGCTCGCCGCGATGCTCGGCCGGGTGCCGGCGCACGAGCGCATCGTCTGTGTCGAGGATGCCGGTGAGCTGCAACCGGATCATCCGCAGTTCGTCCGCCTCGTCGCCCGGCCGGCCAACGTCGAGGGCGCCGGGGAGGTCACGCTGTCCGACCTGGTGCGGCAGGGGCTGCGGATGCGGCCGGACCGGTTGGTGGTCGGCGAGGTCCGCGGCGCGGAAGTGTGCGATCTGCTTGCCGCGTTGAACACCGGCCACGACGGCGGCGCCGGCACGGTCCACGCCAACTCGCCAGCCGAGGTGCCGGCCCGGATGGAGGCGCTCGCCGCGCTCGGCGGACTGACCCGAGATGCCTTGCACAGCCAGCTTTCCGCGGCCCTGCACATCGTGCTGCACATGCGCCGGGAGCCCGACGGATCCCGGCGGCTGGTCCAGATCGGCGTGCTCGACCGGATCGTCGGCGGTGTGCGCGTGCTGCCGGCGTGGCAACCGGGCGGGTGGCTGCCCGCGCAGGCCGACCTGGCCGACGCGTTGGCCGCGCGGGGAGTGCGGCCGCCATGGTGAGCGCGTCCGCCGCGGTGCTCGCGCTGGCCGTGCTGTGCTGGCCGATCAGGCCCGGGATGACCCGGCTCCGCGGAGTGGTTGCCGCGGACGCCCGGCCGCGGGGCCGGACGCGATTGCCCCGGCCTACCACATTCGTGGTGGCCTTCGCGTTCGGCTCCGTCGGCTGGGCACTGGTCGGCGCCGGCGGCGCGGCGGCCGGTGCGCTCGCCGCGGCCACCGCGTGGCGGCGCTTGGCCGCGCGGCGCGCGCTGCACCGCACCCTGACGGCGGTCAACGGCCTCACCGAGGCCCTTCGGTCCGTGGTCGCCGAGCTGCGCGCCGGCGCCCATCCGGCCAT
>NZ_DASZCQ010000233.1:0-40167 GCF_035942955.1 Actinophytocola sp.
GTCCACACCCACCCCCCAAGTTGATCTCCACTCCGGTATCCGCCGGTAGACTGGCCGTGGGGTCGCCCCCCGTGGAGCGGTGGGGGCTGGGTAGAGGTGAGACGCGGAGATCAACTTCGGCGCCAAGATCCACTGCGAGAAGATCAACTGTGGGCCGCGGAGTCCGGTGCCGGCCGGATGCCCTTGCGCCGTGGAGCCCGGGGTGGCGTCGTGGGCGCGTCCCTCACCTACGCGAACGCGTCATACAGCTATCCGAGCGCGAGACACGCCCGGGATCGCGTCTCGGCCCGGCGTGTCTCGCCTTCAGGTAGGCGTGTCGTGCCTTGGTGCAGCCGTATGACGCGTTGCGGTAGCCCGACCGTGCCGCAGCCTGCCCGGCAGGGTCTCGGCATGGTGCCGGATGCCGGCGTGATCGCCGAGATGCGGGGCCCGGCCGCCCGAATCGGGTGCAGAAATGGCGGCCACCGTTTCCACAAGGCGAGCTTGGCGACTTTGTCGGGGGGCGGGGTTAGCGTGCGGGCATGGATGTCACCGCTGCGACCGTTGAGCTTGCCCGTGCCGCGTTGGATGTTGTGCGGCTGGTGCCGGGGCGGGTGATCGATCCGGTGCTGTCCGGGTTGCTGATCACGGCCGACGGGACGGGCGTGGAGCTTGCCGCCAATGATCGGGAGCGGGCGGTGCGGCTGCGTGCCGCGGGCGTGGTGCACACCGACGGTCGGGTGCTGGTGCCGGCCAAGCCGCTGGCCGAGACGCTCCGCGCGCTTGGCGAGCCGCGGGTGCGACTGGTGGTGGAGGGGAGCCGGCTGGCCGTCCGGGTGCCGAGCGCCCGGTATGCGCTGCCGCTGCTGGACGCCGAGGTGCATCCGGGGGTGCCGGAGCCGCCGGCCGCGGTGGGCGAGGTGGGCGCGGCGGCGCTCGCCGAGGCGTTGACCACGGTGGCGGCGACGGCGGCGCGGGATGATGCGCTGCCGCTGTACACCGGGGTGCGGCTGCGCTCCGACGGCGAGCGGCTGGTGCTGCTGGCCACCGACCGGTTCCGGATGGCGGTCGCCTCGCTGCCGTGGCGGCCGGCCGGCGAGCTCGACGTGTTGGTGCCGGCCGCGCTGCTGGTCGAGCTGGCCCGGCAGCTCGCCGACGTCGACCGCGTCTCGGTGCACGCCGGCCGCGATCTCATCGGGTTCTCCTGGGGCCAGGCGGTGATCACGGCGGCGGTGCTGGACGGGACCTTCATCCACGAGTCCAAGGTAGTCATGTCCGAAGTGGACACTCGGGTCGAGCTGGACGCCGACGCCCTTGCCGGCGCGGTCCGCCGGGTCGGCCTGTATACCGACCCTCGCGGCGTGCTGGCGCTCGAGGTCGGCGACGGCGAGGTCCGGCTGCGCGGCGCCGACCAGCAGTCCGGCGAGGCCGAGGAGTCCGTCAAGGCCACTGTGGACGGTGGGCGGACCGGCCAGGCGTTCCAGGCCAGGTACCTGACCGACGCGTTACGCCCGTTCGCCGGGCGGACCGTGCGGCTGGAGATCCAGCCGGGCATGCGGGCCACGATCTTCAGCACGCCCGAGCCCGGCGACGTGCACCTGCGCTACGTCGTGATGCCCATGCTGCCACCCAAGGTGGCTCAGGAGGACCGCTCCCTCCGCAGGTAGTCCAGCTGCGCCCGGACCGACCACTCGGCCGGCCCCCACAGCGACCGGTCGACGTCGGCGTACACCAGCTCGACCACCCGCCGCGGGCTGGCGTCCGCGCCGAGCTCGCGCAGTGCGGCGCGCACCTGGTCCAGCCGCTCGTCGCGGTGGGACAGGTACTCGCCGGCGGTCACCGCAAGGTCCGGTAGGTCCGGACCGTGCCCGGGGAGCACCAGCGTGCCGGCCGCCGCGCCGGTGAGCCCGCGCAGCGAGTCGAGATAGTCGCCGAGGTCCGAGATCACCGTGGTGCCGCGGCCGAGCACCGTATCGCCGGTCAGCACGGCCCTGGCGCCGTCGAGCGCCACCTCGAAGCAGACCGAGTCCTCGGTGTGGCCCGGCGTGTGCCGCACCGCCAGCTCCAGGCCGCCCGCGGCCAGCAGCTCGCCGTCGGACAGCGGATCCGCGTCCCGGCACAGCCGCGCCTCGAACGCGCGCACCGGGGCGCCGGTCCGCTCGGCCAGCCACGGCGCGCCGCCGACATGATCGGGATGCTGGTGCGTGATCAGGATCAGCTCCACCGGCCCGGCCGCGGCGACCACCCGCTCGAGGTGCCCCTCGTCCCTGGTGCCCGGGTCGACCACCACGCACTCCGCGGCGTCGGGAGCGCGCAGCAGCCAGGTGTTGGTCCCGTCCAGGGTCATCGACGACGGGTTGTTCTCCAGCAGCACGGAGGCGAACGGCGTCACCGGTCGCGGGACCCCGTACGCCGGGTGCGCAAGCACGGTCATCGCAGCTGCACCCGGTCGTCGGGGGTCGCGTCGAGCTGGTTGGCCGCGTCGGCGTAGCCGGCGTCCCCGTCGATCACGATGCGCAGCACGCCGCCGTCGCGCACCACCCGGGGAACGAGCTTGGTGATGGTCCGCTCGCTGGCCATCGCGGCGTCGACCGACCCGCACTCCTCCAACTCGGCCAGCGTGGTCCAGGTCGGCGGCAGCAGTCCGCGGCGGCCGTGCTTCCAGTCGTCGAGCGCGTCCGTCGGGCGGTACCACCCGGCGTCGGTCGCCTCCGAGGTCGCCCCGTCCGCGTGCTGCCCGGACGGCACCGCGGCCAGGAAGAAGCGCGTGTCGAACCGCCGCCGCTCCTCGATCGGCGTCACCCAGTTCGCCCACGGCCGCAGCAGGTCCGCCCGCACCACCAGACCGGCCTCGGCCAGGAAGGCGGCCAGCGACAGCTCCCGGTCCACCAGCCCCCGCCGTGCCGCGGCGAACGGCGCCGTGTCGGACACCACGCTCGTCGCGTCCGGACCGGCGAGCAGCACGCCCGACTCCTCGAACGTCTCCCGCACCGCCGCGCACACCAGGGCCCGCGCCAAACCCTCCTCGACGCCGAACCGGTCCGCCCACCACCGCGGCTCCGGCCCGTGCCACGCCACCGACGCGTCCGCGTCCCGCGGGTCGACCGACCCGCCGGGAAACGCCGTCATCCCCCCGGCGAACGCCATCCCGGCCACCCGCCGCAGCAGGAACACCTCCATCCCCGCCGCGCCGTCGCGCACCAGCATCACGGTCGCCGAGTCCCTGGGCTCCACCGGCGGATCGGGCACCTCGGCCGGTACGAAACCCTCCGGCAACACCAGCTCCCTGGGCAGTTCACGCACTCCCCGACCCTACGCGGCCGGTCAGCCGGGCTGAAGTGGATCGATCTCCCGCCCTAGCAGAGGCAGGGATAGGGGCAGGCGGCAGGATGGGGCCATGGCTGAACGTGGGGATGCGCCGCTTCGGGTGGGGTTGGTGGGCGCGGGGCCGTGGGCGAGGGCGTTGCACGCGCCGTCGATCAACGCGCATCCGCGGACGAAGCTGGCGGCGGTGTGGGCGCGGCGGGAGAACGCGGCGGCGGCGTTGGCGGCGCCGTACGGGGCGACGGTGGCGCGGTCGTTCAAGGAGCTGATGTCCACGGCGGACGCGATCTCGTTCGCGGTGCCGCCGGCGGTGCAGGCGCCGCTGGCCATTCACGCGGCGCAGGCGGGGCGGCACCTGATTCTGGAGAAGCCGATCGCGGCGACGGCGGAGGAGGCCGAGCGGCTGGTGGCGGCGGCCGACGAGGCCGCGGTGGCGACGGTGGTGGTGCTGACCCGCAGGTTCGCCACGAGCACCATCGAGTGGCTGGACGAGGTGCACCGGCTGGGCGGGTGGACCGGGGGGACGGCCCGGTGGTTGTCGAACGCGCTGCTGGACTCGCCGTACGCGGCCTCGCCGTGGCGGCACGAGGGTGGGGCGCTGGCCGACGTGGGGCCGCACGTGCTCGATCTGCTCGACGCCGCGCTCGGCGAGATCACCGGCGTGCTCGCGGCCTACCGGGGCGAGCCGGACCTGTGGCAGATCGTGCTCGGGCACGCGAACGGAGCGATCAGCACGGCGTGCATGTCGATGCGGCTGCCGGTGCGGCCGGGGATCTCGGAGGCGTCGGTGTTCGGCACGCACGGGTATCTCGAGCTGCCGCAGCGGGCCGAGTCGGCGCAGGACTGCTTCCACCGGCTGCTCGACGACTTCGTCACCATGGTCCACAATGGACAGACCGAGCACCGGTGCGACGTCAGCCGGGGCCTGCACATCCAGCGGCTGGTGCAGACGATCGGCTACCTGGTCGGGCCGGGCCACATCCGGCTGTCCCCCGAGCTCGGCCGGCAGCCCGGCTGAGCCTCAGCGCGGCTGGTCCGGGTGCTGCGGCGGGATCCCGTTGATCACGGTCGGGGCGCCGTTGGACGTCGGCCAGTCAAATGTGGCCGGACCGCCGCCGTGCCGGCCGCCGTTGATGTCCCCGAGGTGGCCGGGGCCGTCGGACTCCTCCTGCTCACGCCGGGCCAGCTCCTCCTGAAGCTGGCGCAGCAGCAGCTTTTCCTGATCGCTGAGCGAGTCGTCGGCCGGCAGCGACTCGGGCCGGGCCGCCTTTCCGTTGGTGGGCGGCGGCTTCGGCGTCGTCGACGCCGGCTCGCTCATCCAGGACGCGGGCAGGACCGGCGCCGGCCGCACCGGCGGGTTGGCCGAGGCCAGCGGGTCGGCCGGGGGCTCTGGCCGGGACCGCCGGCCGGGCGGGGCGATCTCGGGCAGCGGCGGCATCGGCGGCGCCACCGGGATCTCGGGCACCTTGGCCACCGGCGGGCTCGGCGCGGTGGGCGGTGGCGCCGGGCGCGAGATCGGCGAACCGGGCAGGACGCTGACCGGGGTGGACACCGTCGGGATCTGGCTCGACGGGCTCGACGGGGGCGCGCTCGGCTCCATCGGGTTGGACCGGGGCCGCACCGGCGGCGGGTTGGTCGGGGCCTGCCGGGCGAACGGCACCTGGGCGGCGTACTGCATGGCCGCGTGGTGGTACTCGGGCGCCTCGGCGCCGTCCCGGAGCACCTCGACGGAGGCCCGGATCCCGGCCCGCCGCAACGAGTTCTCCAACCGGTACGAGGTGGCCGGCGCGAACCCGGCCGGTCCGACGCCGACGAGCACGACCCGGTGCGGAACCGGGCCGGAGACCGGGCCGGCCGGGGTCAGCCGCCACACCGCCCACACCGAGCGGACGTCCGGCAGCACGTCGAGCACCCGGCGGGCCGCCTCGGCGACGCCATGGACGGCCGACTCCCCGTCGACCGGGCCGCCACCGAACCGGTGCCGCACCACCGCGTTGGACGCGGCCCCGTCGTCGACCATCAGCCGGTCGATCATGGCGGCGTCCAGGTAGACCTGGGTGAACAGCGAGGCGAGCTCCTGCCGCTGCGCGCCGCTGATCGCGATCCGGCCGGCGACCAGGCAGCCGGCCAGGAACTCCAGCGCCCGGTCCAGCTCGGCCGAGGCCAGGAACTGCCGGGCGTCGGCGAGCGCGTCGTCGTCGAGCCTGCCGGCGAAGCCCAGCAGGAGATCGTGTACCCGGATCGGCAACGGCACGCCCGGCCGGCCGGCGGCGCCGTCGGCTCCCTGCGACACGGTGGACTCCCTTCCGTTCGTGGGGGTAGCGGCGTGTCAGCGCGGGACCAGCTGCCTCCGGTACGTGATCACCCCGGGGAGCAACGGTTCCGATGCGGCCAGTGCCCGCTCGTGATACGGCGGCAGGTCGATGCCTTCGGGCATCACCTCGACGCCCGGCTCGTACGTGCCGAGAGCGCGCAGGACACGCTGCAGTTCGCCGGCCAACCTTGCAGCGTCGGCTACCGACGTGACCAGCACGACCCGGGTGGCCGGGCCGGTGCCTGATCGGTGCTGCCGCCAGCTGCCCCGCACGTCGACCACCTCGGGCCGACCGTGCAGAACTGCCCCGAGCACCACCGCTACCGAGTCGCCCGTGTTCACCCGTTCGGGCGACTCTGGAGTGAAGGTGTAGTCCAAATCGTCGAGTTCGTCCACCCATGGGACGGAATTGAGCAGCCCGGGATCGGCGCCCGCGTCCAGCAAGGCGGTGTTGAGCAGCATGGACTCGGCGACGGTGATTCCGACCCGTTCGCGAAGCAGGGTCAGCGGCAGCGTCCCGGCCAGCGCGTCGAGCGCGCCGGCCGCCAACCAGTCCCGGAACCGCCACAGCTGCCGGTCGGGCAGCCGTCCGGCCAGCCGCAGCAGCAGCTCATGACAGGCCGTCGCAGCCTGGCTTTCCATGTTCCGCCCTCCCGTCAGGCCACCTCGACGACGAGCTCCACCTCGACCGGAACGCCGAGCGGCAGCTCGGCCACCCCGACCGCGGACCTGGCGTGCTTCCCCGCCTCCCCGAAGATCTCGCCGAGCAGCTCGGAGGCGCCGTTGAGCACGGTCGGCTGCCCGGCGAACCCCTCGGCCGACGCCACGAAGCCGACCACCTTCACCACCCGGACCACCGCGTCGATGCCGACCAGGCCGTCGATCGCGGCCAGCGCGTTGAGCGCGCAGGTCCGGGCGTGGCCCTTGGCCTCCTCCGGGCTGATCTCGCCGCCGACCTTGCCGGTGGCGGCGATCTTCCCGTCGACGAACGGCACCTGCCCCGCGGTGAAGACCAGGGAGCCGGCGCGCACGGCGGGGACGTAGGCGCCGGCCGGCGGCGCCACCGCGGGGAGCGTGATGCCCAGCCGGGCAAGGCGGTCGGTCCAGGCTGTGCCGGTCACCGGCTCAGGCTCCCTTCGGCCGCTTGAAGTACGCGACGAGCTGCTCGCCCGTGGGCCCGGGCAGCACGGTGACCAGCTCCCAGCCGTCCTCGCCCCACTGGTCGAGGATCTGCTTGGTCGCGTGGATCAGCAGCGGCACCGTGACGTACTCCCACTTCGTCATGACGCGGACTGTATCGACACCGCCACATGTCACTCGTTCGTGGTCGCGGCTACGGTTGCCCGGTGGATGCGTGGCGGCTGATCGCCGCGGCCCTGACCGCGGCGGGTGGTCTGGTGTTGGTGCTGCTCACGATGGCCAAGGTGCGTGAGCGCAGCGGCGCGACGGGCGGGCAGGTGGCGCTGTCCGGCGCGATCACGTTCACGGTGCTCGTCCTGCTGTGCGTGCTGGAGCTGACCGTGCTCGCGCCGTGGCTGGCGTGGTCGGTGGTCATCGTGGTTGGCGTCACCGTCTCCGTCATGCTGCTCGCAAGCTGACGCATCTACGCTGGTCGGGTGACCACTCCCGGTGTCGGCTGGACCGAGCACATCGCTCGCGCGCGGCTGCACGTGGTCACCGGCAAGGGCGGCACCGGCAAGACCACGGTCGCCGGCGCGCTCGCCCTGGCGCTGGCCACCGGCGGGCGCCGGGTGCTGCTGGTGGAGGTGGAGGGCCGGCAGGGCATCGCCCAGCTCTTCGACACCCAGCCGCTGCCCTACGCCGAGCTGCGCATCGCGTCCGCGCCGGGCGGCGGCGAGGTCCGCGCGCTGCACGTGGACGCCGAGGCCGCGCTGCTGGAGTACTTCTCGATGTTCTACAACCTGGGCTTCGCCGGCCGCACGCTGCGTCGGATGGGCGCCATCGAGTTCGCCACCACGCTCGCCCCCGGCCTGCGCGACGTGCTGCTCACCGGGAAGGTCAAGGAGTGCGTCGGGCGGACCGACAGCGCTCAGCGGGCCGGCCGCTACTACTACGACGCGGTGGTCCTCGACGCCCCGCCGACCGGGCGGATCGTGAAGTTCCTCGACGTCACCAGGGCCATGGTGGATCTGGCCAAGGTCGGGCCGATCAAGGGCCAGAGCGAGGGCGTCGTGCGGCTGCTGCACTCCGGGGACACCGCCGTGCACCTGGTCACCGTGCTGGAGGAGATGCCGATCCGGGAGACCATCGACGCGGTCGGGGAGCTGGACGGCGCGGAGCTGCGGCCCGGCGCGGTGATCGTCAACCGGGTGCGGCCGCCGCGGCTGCCGGCCCGGTCGGTGACGTCGGCCGCCGACGGCCGGGTGGACGCGTCCCGGGTGCGCGCCGGGCTCGCCGCGGCCGGCCTCGACCTGGCGCCCGATGATCTCGAGGGCCTTGTCGCCGAGACCGTCGAGCACGCCATCCGGGTGCAGGCCGAGCGCAGCGCCCGCGAGCAGCTCGCCGAGCTGGACCTGCCCACCGTCGAGCTGCCGGAGAGCACCGACGGTGTGGACATCGCGGCGCTGTACGAGTTCGCCGAGGCCCTGATCGACCAGGGGGTCCGGTGAGCGGAGCTCGCGGAGCGAACCGTCGAACACTGCCCTGCCGCCGAGGAACGAGCCGGCGGGGTCGCCGTCACCGAGCTTGCGAGGTGACGGATTGAGCGCGCTCGACGTCGACCGGTTGATCGACGACCCGGACACCCACGTGATCGTCTGCTGCGGCTCCGGCGGGGTCGGCAAGACCACCACGGCCGCGGCCATCGCGGTGCGCGCCGCCGAGCGGGGCCGTAAGACGGTCGTGCTGACCATCGACCCGGCCCGCCGCCTCGCCCAGTCGCTCGGCCTGCGCTCGCTTGGCAACACCCCAAAGCAGGTCGACGTGGACGGGTTCGAGCCGGCCGGCGAGCTGTCGGCGATGATGCTGGACATGCGCCGCACCTTCGACGACATGGTGCTCGCGCATGCCGGGGAGGAACGCGCCAAGGAGGTGCTGGCCAACCCGTTCTACAAGACGATCTCCACGTCGTTCTCCGGCACCCAGGAGTACATGGCGATGGAGAAGCTCGGCCAGCTCGCCGCCGAGGGCCGCTGGGACCTGATCGTCGTGGACACCCCGCCGAGCCGGTCGGCGCTGGATTTCCTGGACGCCCCGCAGCGCATGTCGTCCGCGCTGGACGGCCGGATGATCAAGCTGCTGACCGGGCCGGCCAGGGCCGGCGGCTGGGGCGTCCGCAAGGTCGTCGGCGCCGGCTTCATGCTGTTCGCCAGGGCGGTGTCGACGATCGTCGGGGGTCAGCTGCTGGCCGACGCGTCGGCGTTCGTGCAGGCCTTCGACGGGATGTTCGGCGGGTTCCGGGAGCGCGCCCGGCGCACCTACGAGCTGCTGCGCTCCGGCGGGACCGCGTTCCTGGTGATCGCCGCGCCGGAGCCGGACGCGTTGCGGGAGGCGAGCTACTTCGTCGAGCGGCTGTCCGCGGAGTCGATGCCGCTGGCCGGGCTGGTGGTGAACCGGACGCACCCGGTGCTTGCGGCGCTGTCCGGACCGAGCGCCCTGGCCGCGGCGGACCGCCTGGAGAAATCGGGAGACGCCCCGCTGGCGGCGGCGGTCCTGCGGCTGCATGCCGACCGGGTGGCGGTCGCGCAGCGGGAACGCCGGCTGGTGGCCCGGTTCACCAAGGCGCACCCGGGCGTGTCGGTGGTCAGGGTGCCGGCGATGCCGTCCGACGTGCACGACCTGGCCGGGCTGCGTGGGATCGGGGAGAAGCTGTCGGGAGCTTGAGGGCGGCAGCCACAGGGGTTCGCGGCAATCAAGGTGACCACCGCGCGCCCTTGGCCGAAGGCCCGCTATCGCGGTGGCAGGGCTCCGACAAGCAATGACGTCAGGTTGATCGGTCTCGAGCCCTGCCGGAGCGATCGCGGCGGCGCGCAGACTGGCGAAAGTACTGCCTAGCCGACCCGGACGTCCTCCTCGGTGTGCTGACGGCGCGCGTTCTCGAGCAGATCACGCCAGGACGTCACGTCCGGCCGGCGACGCAGCAGAGCCCGGCGCTCACGCTCCGTCATCCCTCCCCAGACGCCGAACTCGATGCGATGGTCCAACGCCTCCGCGAGGCACTCGGTGCGCACCGGGCACGCGACACATACCAACTTGGCCTTGCGCTGCTCCTTGCCCCGAACGAACAAACCGTCGGGGTCCTCGTCGCGGCACAGCGCGTTGACCCGCCAATCTGCCTGGTCAATCTCCATTGACCCCCACCCCTTGCGTCGTCTCGACCCTCGAATCCGGATGCCCCCCGGCACCGGTTGCCTCGGGTCGGCCGCGGGCACGGTCCGACCGTTCAGCGCCGTCGTGAGACGTTGACGGACTCTAGAGGTCGCCGGTTCCCAGTTGAACACCGGCCCCGGCAGCCGTTACCTAATGTCAACAGATCTTCGGCGCGGCCATTGCGCCGGCGTGGTCACGCGTACGCTTGGGCGCGTGCGAGTGGGAGACAGCCTGCTGAAGCTTCTCGGACTCTGCCTGCTGGCCGGCGTGCTGGTCGCCGGCATGCTGTTCCCGATCGTGGGAGCGCTGGGGGTGGTGTCCAACCGGGCCAGCGACGCGATCGACAGCGTGTCGGCCGACCTGGTGGCGACCGACCCGGCGCTGATGACCACGGTGGCCGACGCCAACGGCAAGCCGATCGCCTACCTGTACGACCAGTACCGGATCCCGGTCACCGGCGACCAGATCTCCCCCACCCTCAAGGCCGCGCTGATCTCCATCGAGGACCGCCGGTTCTACGAGCACAACGGCGTGGACTGGCGGGGCACCATGCGCGCCGCGGTGAGCAACCAGACCTCGGGCGACGTCCAGGGCGCGTCCACGCTCACCCAGCAGTACGTGAAGAACTATCTGATCAACGTCGTGTACCGGGGGGACGAGCCGGAGAAGAAGCTCGAGCAGAAGCGGGCGCGGGAGCAGACCATCACCCGCAAGCTCAAGGAGGCGCGGATCGCCATCCAGCTCGAGCAGAAGATGACCAAGGACGAGATTCTCACCGGCTACCTGAACATCGTCGAGTTCGCCTACCAGGTCTACGGCGTCGGGGCCGCCGCCCACTCCTACTTCCACACCACGCCGGACAAGCTGACCGTCGCGCAGGCCGCGCTGCTCGCCGGCATGGTCAACAACCCGAGCAAGTACAACCCGTGGCAGTTCCCGGTGGAGTCGCTCAAGCGGCGCAACCTGGTGATCGACAAGATGGTGGAGAACCAGAAGCTGTCCGCGCAGGCCGCCGAGGAGGCCAAGAAGGAGCCGCTCGGGATCGTCGAGGAGAAGCCGGACAAGCCCGCGGCCAACTGTGTCGGCGCCGGCCCGGAGTTCGGCTTCTTCTGCCAGTACGTCGAGGACTACCTCAAGAAGCTCGGCTTCACCAACGACCAGCTCTACTCCGGCGGCTACACGATCCTGACCAGCTTCGACGCCGAGGCGACCAGGCAGGCCAAGCGGGCGGCCGAGGACCAGGTGCCGAAGAACCAGGAGGGCATCGCCAACACCATGGCGATCGTCAAGCCGGGCAAGGAACGGCACCAGGTGACCGCCCTGGTGTCCAACCGGGACTACGGGTTGGACAAGGACGCCGGGCAGACGGTGTACGGCCTGCCGTACGACATCGCCAACAAGTTCGGCGCCGGCTCCATCTACAAGATCTTCACCGCGGCCGCCTATCTGGAGAAGGGCGGCGGCATCAACAACGTGATCCAGACGCCGCCGTTCTACATCTCCAACGTCTTTGGCGGCGGCGCCAAGAGCTGCCCCCGCGCGCCGAACCCGCCCCGCGGGCCGGGTGGCAACTGGTACTGCCTGAAGTCCGGCGAGCACCCCGGGCAGATGACCCTGCAGGACGCCCTTGCCCTGTCCCCGAACACGGGCTTCGTCATCCTCGAGGAACAGGTCGGCATGGACCCCATCGTCGAGATGGCCAGCCGCCTCGGCCTGCGCGAGACCATGGCGTTGAACAACGGGGGGCGGCCGCCGAACCCCGAGGCCGAGCGGCTGGAGGAGAAGCTCTCCCAGACCGACTTCTTCAAGAGCCATTCCGCCTACGACAAGGGGAACGCCTCGTTCACGCTCAGCCCGGCGGCGACCAGCACGCTCGAGCTGGCCAACGTCGGGGCCACGATCATGAGCGGCGGGGTGTGGTGCCCGCCGACCCCGATCGTCGAGGTGCGCGACCGGGACGGCAAGAAGGTCGACGTTCCCGAGCAGCCGTGCGAGCAGGCCGTGGCCGAGCCGCTGGCCAACACGCTGGCCGTCGGGATGAGCAAGGACCACACGTCCGGGACCGCGACCAGGGCGGCGCAGGGCGCGCGCTGGACCCGACCGATGATCGGTAAGACCGGCACCACCCAGGAGCACAAGTCCGCCGGTTTCGTCGGCGCCGTGCCGCAGCTCGCCGGGGCGGTCCTGACCTTCAACGACAGTCCGACGCCCCGGCCGATCTGCGACAGCAACAGCCCGACCGCGCCGCCGTTCCTGTGCGGCAACGGCAACATCTTCGGCGGCAAGACGCCGGCGCAGACCTGGTTCGAGGCCATGAACGCGATCCTCGCCGGCACGCCGGAGGAGCCGTTGCCGCAGCCAGATCCCCGGTACGTCAACGGCGGCGACGGCAGCAAGGTCCCCTACGTCGTGGGGCGCAGCCAGCAGGAGGCGACCCAGATGCTGGAGGACGCCGGCTTCCGGGTCGCCGTCCGCAACCGCAACGACCCGGCCAAGAAGGGCACCGTGGTCGCCCAGACACCCCGCGGCAACGCGATCGCCGGCGCGCTGGTGACGATCTACGTCAGCACCGGCGTCGCCCCGGTGCCGACCGCGCCCGAGATCCCGCCCTCGGGTCCCGGCGGTGGCGGCGGAGGTGGCGGGAACGGCAACGGCAACGGCGGCGGTGGCGGTGGCGGGCCCGGCGGCGGTGGCCGCGGGGGCCTCCCCACGGACATCACCATCCCGAACCCGCGGCCCTAGCAGTGTTTCTAGCTCGGGCAAGGCCGCCGGTCGCCTTCGGCGAGCGGCCTTGGGTCGGGTTGGTTGGGGTGGTTGCGGGCCGGTGTGGTGGTTGGGTGGCGTGGGTGATTGGGTGACGACGTCTGCGGGCAGGGCTCGTTCCTCGCCCTAACCCTTGTCGTCGTGTGGCGGCCGCCCTCGCCAAAGATTGGCGACCTCAGCGCACTTTCGAAACACGACCTAACCCTGGAGGTTGCCGCGGACCGCGGCGGCGACCTTGGTCGACCCCTCGCCCGGCGAGTCGGGCACTCGGGCCGGCGAGTCGGGACAGCCAGACTCGCCGGGACGGGTTTGGGTCAGCCCTGGAGCTTGGCCCGGACCGCGGCGGCGACCCTGGCGCCCTCGGCGCGGCCGGCGACCCGGGCGGTGGCGGCCTTCATGACCTGACCCATCTGCCGCTGGCCGGGCGGGGCGCCGAGCTGGTCGGCGACCTCGGCGACCGCCTGCGCCACCAGCTCGTCGAGCTCGGCGTCGTCGAGCTGCTTGGGCAGGTACTCGGAGAGCACCTCGGCCTCGTCCAGCTCCGTCCGCGCCCGCTCGGAGCGGCCGGCGGCGGTGAACGCCTCCGCGGCCTCCTTGCGCTTCTTCACCTCGCGGGTGATCACCCGCAGCACCTCGTCGTCGGTCAGCTCGCGGGCCGCGTCGCCGGCGACCTCCTCGGTCGTCACGCCGGTCAGCACCATGCGCAGGGCGGCGAGCCGGACCTGCTCGCGGTTCTTCATCGCCGCGGTGAGATCGGCCTGCAGCCGGGACTTGAGGGACGCCATACGGCGACCCTACTGGCCGTGCGCGTACCGCTCCCGGCGATACACCGGGCTGTCATCGTCGGCGGCTACCCTCAGGGTCGTGAGCACGTTTGCGCGTCACGCGGGCCGGGTCGCCCTTGGCACCACCGCGCTCGGCACCGCGACCCTGGCCTACGCCGCCGGCATCGAGCGCCGCCGCTGGACGCTGCGCCAGGCCACCCTGCCCGTGCTGGCCGAGGGTTCGCGGCCGCTGCGGGTGCTGCACATCTCGGACCTGCACATGCTGCCCGGCCAGCGGTCCAAGCAGCGGTGGGTGGCCGCGCTCGACGAGCTCGACCCGGACCTGGTGGTCAACACCGGCGACAACCTCGCGCACCGGCAGGCCGTCCCGGCCGTTCTGCGCGCCCTCGGCCCGCTGCTCAACCGCCCCGGCGTGTTCGTCTTCGGCAGCAACGACTACTACGCGCCGCGGCCCAAGAACCCGGCCCGCTACCTGTTCCCGTCGCACAAGCGCATCCACGGCGTCCCGCTGCCCTGGCGCGACCTGCGCGCCGCCCTGCTCGAGCGCGGCTGGCACGACCTGACCCACGTCCGCCGGCTGCTCACCATCGACGGCCAGACCGTCGCCGTCGCCGGCGTCGACGACCCGCACCTGCGCCGCGACCGCTATCCCGACATCGCCGGCCGCCCGGACCCGTCGGCCGCCCTGCGCCTCGGCGTCACCCACTCCCCCGAGCCGCGCGTCCTGGACGGCTTCGCCGGCGACGGCTACGACCTCGTCCTGGCCGGCCACACCCACGGCGGCCAGCTCCGCCTCCCCGGCTACGGCGCCATCGTCACCAACTGCGAGCTCGACCGCACCCGCGCCCGCGGCGCCTCCCGCTGGGGCGCCCACATGTGGCTGCACGTCTCCGCCGGCCTCGGCACCTCCCCCTACGCCCCGGTCCGCTTCGCCTGCCCACCCGAGGCCAGCCTCCTCACCCTCGTCCCCCGCCCCACCCGTGAGACCGAGGCGCCCAGCACCGTTACCCGCGCCCAATTCGGAGCGGGCGCCGGCTTCGGCTAGACTTCACGGGTCCCTCGGGGTGTGGCGCAGCTTGGTAGCGCGCTTCGTTCGGGACGAAGAGGTCGCAGGTTCAAATCCTGTCACCCCGACCGATCCGGCCGATCCCTGTTCGCGGAAAGCGCGAACGGGGATCGGTCGTTCTTTGTTCTGGGGGCCGAGCCCCCAAACCCCCACCGTGCTAGCTTGTTGCGTTTGCGGGGCTGGGGCGTTGGTTCTGGACCAGCCCAATTGGACTTATTGGGGGCCGGTATGCGGCGTGAGCCTGTCGAATCCTCGGTGGTGCGGTCGGTGGGGTATGACCGGAGCAATCAGGTGTTGGAGATCGAGTTCCACAATGATCGGGTGTACCGGTACTTTGTGGTGCCGCATGCGGTGTACCGGGAGCTCAGGGAGGCGCCGAGCTTCGGGCGGTACTTCAACGAGAAGGTGCGGGACCGGTATCCGGCTCGGCAGGTGAGGTAGGGGGCATGGATCTCGGGGCGGTGGCGCGGGAGATCATCGACGAGACGTTGTACATGGTGCTCGGGACGGCGGACGCGGACGGGGAGCCGTGGGTGTCGCCGGTGTACTGCGCGTCGGCGGGATATGCGGAGTTCTACTGGATCTCGTCGCCGGAGGTGATCCACTCGCGGAACATCGCGGTGCGGCCGAAGCTGAGCATCGTGGTGTTCGACTCGCGGCAGCGGCCGGGGAGTGGGCGGGCGGTGTATATGGAGGCGCTGGCCGGGCAGGTGGCGCCGGACGAGGTGGCCGGCGGGCTGGCGGTGTACAACGGGCGGTTCGCCGACCCGGCGGAGCACGGGCTGCGCGACTTCGACGTCGCGGAGGTGAGCCCGCCCGCGGAGTACCGGTTGTACCGGGCGACGGTGTCGCGGTATTCGATGGTGTGCCCGAGGGAGGCCGGGCGGCCGTGTGCCGAGCACGGTCGGGCCGTCGACCACCGGACCGAGGTTACGGTGTAGCGAACCCGCTACCGCGACGCCAGCGGCGTCATGCATAGTGGCGCGCATGGCTTTTTCGGACATGTTCGCGGAGTGGTCGGCGCGCCGGTACCTGACGCGGCTGACGGATCGGGTCGGGGTCTTCGGGTTGGCGGCGGCCACGGCCGTGCCGGCCCTGCTGGCGTCGATCGATCAGCATTCGGCGGCGGTTCGGGACATCGTGGCGATGGGGGTGGAGGGGTCGGCGGCGGTGGCCACGGCGGTGCTGCTGGCCGAGTACGCGCGCGGGGTGCTTGATCAGGCGCGGCAGCAGGGGTGGCGGCTGGAGCTGCCGGGCACCGCGAGCGGGTGGGCCCGCGCCGACTGGACCACGGTGCGGCTCATCGGGGTGTGCGCGCTCGCCAGCGGGCTTGATAGATCTACTGTGGACAGTTAGTCGGCCGCGCCGAGCGCGATGGCCTCGTGCACCTCGGCCTTGCGGGCCTCTTCCTCGGCGCGGAAGCGCTCGGCGTCGACGGCCTCGGCGATGTCCTCGTCCTGGCGCATCAGCCGGTCCAGGCTGGCGTCGCCCATCTCGAGAACGCCCATGTCGACGTAGGCGCGCTGCAGGCGCTCGCCCCACAGGCCGATGTCGCGCACGCACGGGACGATGCGGCTGAACAGCAGCTTGCGGAAGGCCTGCAGGTACGGGGCCTGGTCGACGAGAGGCTTGATCTCCTTGTGGTCGATCCCGAAGTTCTGCCAGATCTCGTACCCGCGGATGCGGTCGCGCATCAGGTAGCAACCCTCGATCACGAAGTCCTCGCGCTCGCGGCGCTCGGCGTCGGTGAGCTGCTTGTAGTAGTCGCGCAGGGTGAGGCGGCCGAAGGCGACGTGCCGGGCCTCGTCCTGCATCACGTACGCGAGCAGCTGCTTGGGCAGGGGCTTGGTGGTCATGTCGCGCAGCAGCCCGAACGCGGCAAGGGCGAGGCCCTCGATGAGCACCTGCATGCCGAGGTAGGGCATGTCCCAGCGGGAGTCGGTCAGGGTGTCTTTGAGCAAGGCCTGCAGCTGGTCGTTGATCGGGTACAGCATGCCGATCTTCTCGCGCAGGAACCGGCTGTACAGCTCGGCGTGCCGGGCCTCGTCCATGGTCTGGGTGGCGGAGTAGAACTTCGCGTCCAGGTCGGGCACGGTCTCCACGATCCGCGCGGCGGTGATCATCGCGCCCTGCTCGCCGTGCAGGAACTGGGAGAACTGCCAGGAGCAGATGTGCCGGCGCAGCTCGGCGTGCTCGCGCTCACTCATGGCGTCCCAGTAGCGCGTGCCGTGAATGGCGATCGTCTCGTCGGGCAGGCCGAGCGCGTCGTACGGATCGACCTCGATGTCCCAGTCGATGCGCTTCTCCGCGTCCCACTGCTTGTCCTTGCCCTTCTGGTACAGGGCAAGCAGTTTCTCGCGACCGTCGGCATAGTCCCAGTCGAAGCGGGTGGTGCCCGCGGCGCCGATCGTCCAGTCCTGGGCGGAGGGGAGAATGTACAGCTCGTCGGTGGACATCTGGCGGCCTCCCGAACACCATCGCGACGTACAGCGTACGTGTGACCACCGTCGCACGTACGATGTACGTCGTCAAGCCATCCGGGAGGTGAATGTGGGCGGCCCGCTGAGCCGGAACCGGATCGTGCGCACGGCGATCGAGCTGATCGAGCGCGACGGGGTCAACGCCGTCTCGATGCGCCGGCTGGCCGCCGAGCTCGGCACCGGCGCGATGTCGCTGTACAACCACGTGCCGCACAAGGCGGCGCTGCTCGACGCGGTCGCCGAGCACATTCTGGCCGAGCTGGAGTTCGCCGCGGACAGTGACATCCCAGACTGGCGGGAGGCCGCCCGGTCGATGGCGCGCACGTTCCGCGACATCGCCCACCGCTACCCGAGAAGCGTGATGGTCGTGGTCAGCCGGCAGCCCAACTCCGCGGCCGGGCTGCGCCCGGTCGAGCTGGCCCTCGGCATCGCGCGGGCCGCCGGGTTCGACGGCCCGGCGGCGGTCCGGGTGATGCGCGCGGTGGTCAACTACGTGCTCGGCTGCCTCGTGCACGAGGCCAGCCAGACCGAGGCGCAGTGGGCCTCGGAGGACCGCCCGCTGGTCACCACCGCCGAGCTGGACGCGGCCGGCCTGGTCAACGTGCGCGAGCTGCTGCCGGCGCTGGCCGAGCACGACTCGGAGGCCGACTTCGAGTTCGGGTTGGACCTGCTGATCAGCGCGCTGGACGCCCTCCCCCGAACGTCGCCGCATACGGCAGGATGGAAGGGGTGAAGGTCCATCCCGCGGCCGAGGTGCCGGACACCCTCTTCGCCGACCAGGACGCCGAGGCCAGGTGGCGGGCCCGGTTCACCGCCGTGCGCATGTCGCTGCCGCACTGGGCGAAGGACGCGCCGGACCGCAACCTGTACCGGTCCAACGCCAGCGGGGTGTGGGAGATCTACGCGTGGGACCGCGCGACCGACATCCACCGCAAGGTGACCGACCGGCCAAACGGCACCTGGTACGCGACCATCAGCGACGACGGCGAGCGCATCTGGTGGTTCGACGACACCGACGGCAACGAGTTCGGCAGCTGGGTGAGCGAGCCGTTCGCCGGCCGCGCGGCGGACAGCGCGCCCGATCCGGGCGTCACCGGCGCGATTCCCGGATACCCGGCCGGAATCGAGGTGGGCCACGAGATCCACGCCGTCGGCGTGTCCACCGACGACGGCACGACGATCTTCCTGGCCCGCAACGGCGGGCCCGCCGAGGTGATCTACGCCAACGCCCACGACGCCGACGTGTCCGCGCTGTCCCGGGACGAGACCCTGCTCGCGATCGCCCACTCCGAGCACGGCGACAACCGTCATCCGGCGCTGCGCGTGGTGTCGGTGGCCGACGGCGCCGTGGTCGCGGAGAAGTGGGACGGCAAGGGCAAGGGCCTCAACGCGATCGGCTTCAGCCCGGTGCCCGGGGATCAGCGACTCCTCGTGGTGCACGAGCGCGGCGGCCGCGACGAGCTGATGATCTGGGACGTCGCCGTGGACTCCGAGACCGAGCTGGCCATCGACCTGCCAGGCGAGCTGACCGGGGCGTGGTATCCGGACGGCCGGTCGATTCTCGTCGTCCAGACCCACGAGGTGCGCGACACCGCGCACCGCTACGACGTGGAGACCGGTGAGCTGACCAAATTAGACATTCCACGTGGGACGATCGCGGGCGCCAGCGTGCGCCCGGACGGCACCGTCGAGTACGTCTGGTCGAGCGCCGCCGCCCCGTCCGTGGTCCGCGCGCTGTACACCGACGGCACCGAGCGCGTGCTGCTGGAGCCCGAGGGCGGCCCGGCCCCCGGCTCGGTCGACCTCGAGGACGCGTTCGTGCCGTCGGGCGACGGCACGGTGCACGCCCTGATCGCCCGCCCGCCCGGCGCGGCGGACACCGCGCTGCCGACCGTGTTCTGCCTGCACGGCGGGCCGCACTCGGCCGACGAGGACCGCTACTCGGCCTACCGCGCGGTCTGGCTGGACGCCGGCTTCGCCGTGGTGCACGTGAACTACCGCGGCTCCACCGGCTACGGCTCCGCGTGGCGCGACGCCAGCGAGGGCCGGCCGGGGCTGACCGAGCTGGACGACGTGGCCGCGGTGCACGCCTGGGTGGTGGACAAGGGGCTGGCCGATCCGGCCAGATGCGTGGTCACCGGGGCGTCCTGGGGCGGCTACCTGACCCTGCTCGCGCTCGGCGTTCAGCCGAAGCTGTGGGCCGCCGGCGTCGCCGGGGTGCCGGTGGCCGACTACCTGGCCGCCTACGCCGACGAGATGGAGCCGCTGCGGGCCTTCGACCGGTCGCTGTTCGGCGGCTCGCCGGACGAGGTGCGCGACCGCTACGTCGAGTGCTCGCCGATCACGTACGTGGACCGGGTGCGGGCGCCGGTGCTGATCCTGGCCGGGGAGAACGACCCGCGGTGCCCGATCCGGCAGATCGACAACTACCTCGACCGGCTGGCCGAGCGCGAGGCGCGCTACGAGGTGTACCGGTACGAGGCCGGCCACGGCTCGCTCGTCGTCGCCGAGACGATCAAGCAGACGGCCGTCGAGGTGCACTTCGCCCGGCGGGTGCTGGGAATGGTCTAGGAGCGGACGCGAGGCCGGGTGGTCGGCCTCGCGGGAGCGACCCGTCAGGCACCGGCCTGCTGGGCTTGCCACATCCAGTGCTGCTGCTCCAGGTCCTTGACGACCTCGATCAGCAGGTCCTGGGTGACCAGATCGGACTTGTCGGCCTCGTCGATCCGCATGCGCAGCCGCTTGATCAGCTCACCGAGCACGGCGACGATCGCCTCGACGGTGTCCACATCGGACGTCCAGCCGTCCGGAAACCCCGACAGGCCGGACGTTTCCGCGACGGTGCGGGCCTTGCCGTTCGGTGCTACGCCGATCGCCGCGGCCCGCTCGGCCACCTCGTCGGTGTGCGTCCGCGCCATCGCGACGAGCTCGTCGAGGTGCAGATGCACGCTGCGGAACTGCCGCCCGACGACGTTCCAGTGGGCCTGCTTGCCGATCAGGCTGAGGTCGATCAGCTCGGCGAGCGTGCTCTGCAGGATCGCGCCGATGGTCTGCCGGTCGTCCTCGTTGAGTGGGCTGGAGATCGGTTTGGTCATGGGCGTCGGATACCCGACCCCGCCGCGCGTCAACCGCGCGCGAGCGCGAACTCGACCACCTGTCGCCCGATCGTGCGCAGGCTCAGCGCCACCTGCGGGTCGGAGCATTCGCCGTACTCGTCGAACGACACCTGGGCCGAGTTGATCGCCGCGCCGAGCGGCGTCGGCCAGCCGCGCAGTGCGTGCACGATCGAGCGCAGCGCGGACAGCGTGGTCACTGCGGCCTGCCAGCCGTTGGCCGCCGCCACGCAGCCGACCGCGCGCCCGTCGAGGTAGACGCGGTCGTCGCCGCGCAGGTCCTCCAGGTAGTCAAGGGCGTTCTTGACCAGCCCGGAGATCGTGCCGTGGTAGCCGGGTGAGACCAGCACGACGCCGTCGGCGTGCCGCAGCTCCTCGACCAGGTTCAGCGCGCCGGCCGGGCGCTCGGCCAGGGACGGGTCGTAGAACGGCAGCACGAGGTCGGCCCCGGTGATCGTGATGATCTTCGCGCCGGCCTCCTCGGCGCCGGCCAGCGCGATGCGCAGGGCCCGCTCGGACTGCGAGTCCGGCCGGAGCGAACCACCGATCCCCACCACGCGCACTGCGGTCATGCATCCGATCCTCCCCCACCGGCGTGGAACCATGGAACGCATGGGCGGAACTCTGATCTTCGACGGGGAGTGCGGGTTCTGCACCCGCAGCCGGAACCTGCTGGTGAAGCTGGACCGCCGGCACCGGATGAGCACCGTGCCGTACCAGCATCCCGGAGTCCCCGAGCGGGCCGGGGTCGGCCGCGACGCCCTGGCCGCCGAGGTCTACTGGCTCGACGACGACGGGGCGCGGTACTCGGGCGCCCACGCGGTCAACGCCGCCCTGTCCGCGGCCCTCGGCACGCCGCTCCCGCTGCGGCTGTACCGGGCGCCCGGCATGCGGAAGGTGCAGGACGCGGTCTACCGGTGGGTGTCGGCCAACCGGCACCGCCTGCCCGGCACCACGCCGTGGTGCACCGCACATCCGGACACCTGCCGCTAGTCTCGGCGGCGAGCTGCGGGAGGCGTGATGTCCAAGGCGATGAGCCGGCTGCCCATCGGGATCCAGAGCGCCGCGGTACGCGCGCTGTACGCCCTCCCGGAGCCGCTGCGCCGGGTGATCGCCGGACCGCCGATCCGCATCGACGGCAACGAGCTCGCCCTGGATGCCCAGCTCCTGCTGCGGGTGTCCCGGATGACCGAGACCCGGCTCACCGAGGGCACCGTGGCTCAGGCCCGGCGCAACGCCGAGGCGGCGGGTGGGCTGATCAGCGGGCCGGTGATCCAGCCGGTCCGGGTGCGCGAGCTGCTGATCCCGGGTGACGACGGCGCGATCCCCGCCCGGCTCTACACGCCGGAGGGCCTGGCCGAGGGCTCGCCGCTGCTGGTCTACTACCACGGCGGCGGCTGGGTCATCTGCAGCGTCGACACGCACGACAACCTGTGCCGGTTCCTGGCCACGCACGCCGGGGTGCGGGTGCTGTCGGTGGACTACCGGCTGGCTCCCGAGCATCCCTTCCCGGCGGCGCCGGCCGACGCGCTGCGGGCGTTCGAGTACGCCGCCCGGCACGCCGGCGAGCTGGCCGTGGACGCCTCGGCGATCGCGGTCGGCGGGGACAGCGCGGGCGGCAACCTGGCCGCGGTGACGTCGTACCAGGCGCTGCGCTCGGGCGGCCCCCGGCCGGCCTTCCAGCTGCTGATCTACCCGGGGACCGACATGGCGCACCGGCACCCGTCGAGGGACCTGTTCGCCGAGGGCTTCTTCCTGACCGACGAGGACATCACCTGGTTCCTCGGCCACTACTGTCCCGAGCCGGACCGGCGGTCGGATCCGCTGGCGTCGCCGCTGCTCGCCGACGACCTGCGCGGGCTGCCGCCGACGTACGTGGCCACGGCCGGGTTCGACCCGCTGCGCGACGAGGGCGAGGCGTACGCGCGGCGGCTGGCCGAGGCCGGCGTGCCGGTCGTGCTCAACCGCCACGCCGATCTCATTCACGGGTTCGCCAGCTTCACGGGTGTCGGCCGGCGGTTCCGGGAGGCACTGGCCGAGGCCGCCGGGGCACTTCGCACCGGGCTCGTGCTGCGTTCGCACAAGGCCGCCGATCTGTTCGGCACGCCGCCGAATTCACCGGCCAAGGCGCAGAAAGAACGCGGTAACCCGACTCCGGGGCATTGAGTCGGGTTACCGCGATTTATCGACCGAAATCGGCTGTCGAAATCAGGGCAGCGGCAGCGGCAGGCCGGGCAGCAGGGGCTCCGCGGGAGCGCCAGGAGCGCCCGGGGCGTCCGGCGCCTGCGGGGTGTCGGCCGGCGGCTGCTCGCCGCCGGGCAGCGGAAGCGGCAGCGGCAGGCCACCGGGCTCCTCCGGCGCGGGCGCGTCGTCGCTCGGCGCGCCGGGCAGCGGAAGCGGCAACGGCAGCGGCAGGTCGCCGAGCGGCGGCAGCGGGACCGGCAGGCCGCCGAGCAGGCCGGAGACCAGGTCCATGATCGTCGACAGCAGGGTCGTCAGCAGGTCGGTGACCAGCGCGAGCGGGTCGGGCAGACCCGGAAGCAGGTTGCGCTGGGCCCTTGCGGCCAGCGTGTCGGCCTTGTACGTCTGCGCCTGGGCGGCCCGCTCGAGCGGCGCGGACTTGAGCTGACCGAGGATCGGGCGCAGCTTGTCGACCGACGTGCGGACCTTGCTCACGTCCTTGCCGGACAGCGCGGCCTCGAGCTGGTCGTGCAGCCGCTGCAGCTGCGCGGCCGCGGTGTGCGTCGTGGGCTTGTGGTGATCGGCGGCGCTGGCCGTGGCTATTCCACCGCACGCCATACCGACAATGCCGCCGATAACCGTGGCGACGATGATTTTCACGCGTCGGCTCTTCATTCGCGATTCCTCCTTAAGGACCTGCGAACCCCTTCCAGAAACCATCGTGCGCGTGTGACAGAAGATGCGCCAGAGGTGGCTGTTACACGACGATTTTCCATTCGCAATGCGTGAATGAGCCGTATCGAAAGGGCGCGGCCGGGGGGAATCGGTCGGGTGATGGCGGTGCACGGTGAGTTGATCACTCGCCGGAGCATGATCCACAGGCATGGTCCGAACGGGCTCCGATCACCCGAACGAGGGTTCTTCGGCTCGACGTCGGTGGGTCCGCTTGACAGTGTTGGATTCAAGGTGAGGGCAGCACTGGAAGCACTACTCGACGATGCCGGCCGCCGGTCGGCGGACACCGACCCCTCGGCGGGCCATCGGCCCAGCCTCGGCGCCGGTAAGCCCTCACACGCAGAGGCGGCCACAGTCCAACTAGGACAGTGGCCGCCCTCGGTCTGCCGGGTGTCAGGCCTTGACCGCCTCGACGATCTTGTCGCCGAGCTCCTTGTCGATGTTGCGCCAGTACTCGAAGGCCCGGTCGAGCACCGGTTCGGACACCCCGTTGCGCAGGTGCCCGGCGACGTTGCCGACCAGGCGGGCCCGCTGGGCGTCGTCCATCACGTGCCGCACCAGCGTGCCCGGCTGGCCGAAGTCGTCGTCCTCGGCGTGCAGCGTGTAGGCCGTGCGCAGCACCTCGCCGGTCGCCCCGTAGGCCGACGCGGTCTCGCCCGCCAGCACCGGGTCGGCGTGCGGCCCGCCGTAGGTGTTGGGCGCGTACACCGGGTCGGTCGGGTTCCGGTAGCGCATCGCGCCGTCCTTGCTGTAGCTGTTCACCGGCGACGTCGGCTGGTTGACCGGCAGCTGCGCGTAGTTCGTGCCGATCCGGTACCGGTGCGCGTCCGGGTAGGAGAACAGCCGGCCGAGCAGCATCTTGTCCGGCGACGGGCCGATGCCCGGCACCAGGTTGGACGGCTCGAACGAGGCCTGCTCGATCTGGGCGAAATAGTTCTCTGGGTTGCGGTTGAGCACCCAGCGCCCGATCTTGATCAGCGGGTAGTCGCCGTGCGGCCAGACCTTGGTCAGGTCGAACGGGTTGAACCGGTAGTCGGCCGCCTCGTCGTGCGGCATGACCTGCACGTACAGCGTCCAGCTCGGGTGGTTGCCCGACTGGATCGCGTTGTACAGGTCGCGGATGTGGTAATCGGCGTCCTCACCGGCGATGCGGTCGGCGTCGGCCTGCGTGAGGTAGCCGATGCCCTGGTCGGTCTTGAAGTGGTACTTGACCCAGAACTTCTCGCCGCCGGCGTTTTGCCACAGGTAGGTGTGTGAGCCGTAGCCGTTCATGTGGCGCCAGCTCGACGGGATGCCGCGGTCGCCCATCAGCCAGGTCACCTGGTGGGCCGACTCCGGACGCAGCGTCCAGAAGTCCCACTGCATGTTGTTGTCCCGCAGGTGGTTGTCCGCGCGGCGCTTCTGCGAGCGGATGAAGTCCGGGAACTTGATGGGGTCCCGGATGAAGAACACCGGGGTGTTGTTGCCGACGATGTCGTAGTTGCCCTGGGTGGTGTAGAACTTCACAGCGAACCCGCGCGGGTCGCGCCAGGTGTCCGGCGAGCCGTTCTCCCCGGCGACGGTGGAGAACCGCGCGACGCTCAGCGTGCGCGTGCCCGGCTGGAACACCGCGGCCTTGGTGAACTGGCTGACGTCCTCGGTCACCTCGAGGAAGCCGAAGGCGCCGCCGCCCTTGGCATGTACGACACGCTCGGGCACGCGCTCCCGGTTGAACTGGGCGTTCTTCTCGATCAGGTAGTGGTCCTGCAGCAGGATCGGGCCATTGCTTCCCAGGGTCAGCGAGTCGTTGTCGCTGGCGACGGGTATGCCCACGTTGTTGGTGGTGGGCAGCGGCTCGGTCACGTATACGTCTCCTCGTTCTGGCGGGCGGACGGGTTGGCGGCGCAGGCTGGGCACAGGCCCCAGAACACCACTTCCGCCTCGTCCACCACGAACCCGAGGGCGCTGGAGGGTTCCAGGCACGGCGCGAACCCGACGACGCAGTCGACGTCCTCGGTCCGGTCGCACCTGCGGCAGACCAGGTGATGGTGGTTGTCCGCGGTCCGGGTCTCGAACCGCGCGGGGTGTCCTGCCGGCTCGATCCGCCGTAGCAGCTTGGCCTTCGTGCACGCGTTGAGAACATCGTAAATCGCTTGCGTGGACACGGAATCGAGCCGCTCTCGCACACCCGCTGCGATCTGATCGGCCGTCGCATGCGGATGTGTCGTGAGCCAGTCGAGTACCGCTAGCCGCGGCGCGGTCACCCGCAGTCCGACGGCCCGAAGTTGTTCGCGCGGCTCGAGCCGGCCCAGCCCCTGGTTCATCATCGCCCGTCCACCCCACCAGGTTTTCTGGAATGAGTCAAGATAACGGTCGGGTGATCCTGTCGGTGGTCACCCGTAGGTTGGTAGCCAGCAGGGACCCACGGGAGGTGACATCGGGCAATGCAGCTCTACCGCCGGACGCTAGCGCTGCCCGGTATCCGCACGCTGATGATCTTGATCTTCTTCGCGCGGATCCCGATGTCGGCCGCGGGCATGATTTTGACGTTACACGTTGCGGTCGGACTTAGCCGAGGCTATGGTGCCGCCGGCCTGGTGGGAGCCGCCGCGACGATTGCCATCGCGGCCGGCGCCGTGGTGATGGGCCGGATCGTCGACCGCTACGGGCTGCGGCCGATGCTGGTGCTGACCGCCGTCGGCGAGTCGGTGTTCTGGCTGGCCGCCCGGTGGATGCCCTACCACCTGCTGCTGGTCGCCGCGCTGGTCGGCGGGTTCCTCGTGCTGCCCGCCATGTCGATCGGCCGGCAGGCCATCGCCGCGCTGGTGCCCCAGGAGCTGCGCCGCACCGCGTACTCGATGGACTCGGTGTCCACCGAGCTGAGCTTCATGGTCGGTCCGGCCGTGGCCGTGTTCCTGGCCACCCAGTTCTCCACCGCCACCGCCATGTCCGCGATGGCCATCGGGGTCGCCGCCGTCGGGCTGGCGCTGTTCGTCGTCAACCCGGCGGTGCGCAGCGAGCAGGAGCGGGCCGACTTCGACGGCGTCCGGCCGGCACGCCGCGAGTGGCTCACCCCGCGCCTGATCGGCGTGCTCGTGGTCGGGGTCGGCGCGGTGTTCGTGCTGGCCGGCACCGAGGTCACGATCGTCGCGCAGCTGCGGGCGAACGGCGAGCTCGAGTGGACCGGGCTGGTGGTCGTCGTCTGGTCGTTCGCCTCGGCCATCGGCGGCCTGGTCTACGGCGCCGCGAACCGCTCGCTCAACCAGGTCACCCTGATGGCCCTGCTCGGCATGCTGACCATCCCGATCGGCCTGGTCGGCGTCGAGTGGTGGGTGCTCGCGCTCGCGCTGGTCCCCGCCGCCGGCCTGTGCGCGCCGACCATCGCCGCGACCGGTGAGGAGGTCGCCCGCCTGGCCCCGGCGGCCGTCCGCGGCGTGGCCACCGGCCTGCAGAGCTCGGCCTTCACCGTCGGCGCGGCCATCGGCGCGCCGGTCGTCGGCTTCGTCGTCGACCACTCCGCCCCGGGTTGGGGCTTCGCCACGGCCGGGCTGGGGGGCGTCCTGGTTGCCGCCGTCTCCTTGTTGCTCGCGCGTACGACTCGGTCGCCCGAGGGTACGACCCGCGATCAGGAGGCGAGGGCCTCGGCGATCTCGTAGGTGTTCAGCGCGGCACCCTTGCGCAGGTTGTCGCCGCACACGAAGAAGTCCAGCGTGTTGGGGAAGTCCATGGCCTGCCGGACGCGGCCGACGTAGGTGGGGTCGCCGCCGACCACGTCGGCCGGGGTGGGGAAGCGCCCGGCGGCCGGGTCGTCGACGAGCACGATCGACGGCTGGGCGGCGAACACCCGGTGGGCGTCGGCGACCGAGACGGGGGCGGCGAACGTGGCGTGCACCGCAAGGGAATGGGTCGTCACGACCGGGACGCGGACGCAGGTGGCCGAGACCTTGAGATCGGGGATGCCGAGGATCTTGCGGGACTCGTTGCGGACCTTGAGCTCCTCGGAGAACCAGCCGTCCCCCTTGTAGGACCCGGCGGACGGGATCACGTTCAGCGCCAGCGGCGCCGGGAACGGCGAGTCCACAAGGGACAGCCCGGAGGCGGCGAGGGTCTTCTCCACGTCCCCGCCGCGCACCCCGACCTGCTGGCCGGCGACCGCGGCCAGCTCGGCGTAGAGCCGGTCCACGCCGGCCTGACCGGCGCCGGATGCGGCCTGGTAGGACGCGACCACCAGCTCCCGCAGCGTGAACGCGCGGTGCAGGGCGCCGAGCGCGGCCATCATCGACAGGGTCGTGCAGTTGGGGTTGGCGATGATCCCGCGGGGGCGTTCGGCGATCTTGTCCGGGTTCACCTCGGGCACCACGAGCGGCACGTCGGGATCCATGCGGAACGCGCCCGAGTTGTCCACGGCCACCGCGCCCCGCTCGGCCGCGATCGGCGCCCACTGCGCGGAGACCTCGTCCGGCACGTCGAACATCGCCACGTCCACGCCGTCGAACACCTCGGGCGCCAACGCCTGGACGGTCAGCTCCTCGCCGCGAACGGTGATCCGCCTGCCGGCCGAGCGCGGGGAGGCGATCAGCCGGACCGCGCCCCACGGCCAGGACGGCCGCTCGTTCAGGATGTCGATCATCACCGTGCCGACCGCTCCGGTGGCGCCGACCAGCGCCAGCGTGGGTGCCATCCTCATCGCCCCGTTCCCGCGTACACGACGGCCTGCTCCTCGCCACCGAGGCCGAACGCCTCGTGGATCGCGCGCACCGCCTCGTCCAACTCCGTGTCCCTGATCAGCACCGAGATCCGGATCTCGGAGGTGTTGATGATGTCGATGTTCACGCCGACCTTGGCCAGCGCCTCGCAGAACGTCGCGGTGACCCCGGGGTGCGAGCGCATGCCGGCGCCGACCAGGGACACCTTGCCGACGTGGTCGTCGTAGAGCACGGCGTGGAACCCGACCTCCGGCTTGATCTTCTCCAGCGCGGCGACGGCCTTGGGCCCGTTGTCCTTCGACAGCGTGAACGTGATGTCGGTGCGGCCGGACGCGGTGCTGGACACGTTCTGCAGCACCATGTCGATGTCGATCTCGGCGTCGGCGACCACCCGGAAGATCCGGGCCGCCACGCCGGCGTGGTCCGGCACCCCGGTCACGGTGATCTTGGCCTCGGACCGGTCGTGCGCAACGCCGGTGATCATCGCCTGTTCCACGGCAAGGTCCTCCACTGAGCCGGACACCAGCGTCCCGGGCTTGTTGTTGTACGAAGAGCGGACGTGGATCGGGACGCCGTACCGCCGGGCGTACTCCACGCAGCGGAGCATGAGCACCTTCGCCCCGCCGGCCGCCATCTCCAGCATCTCCTCGTAGGTCACCCGGTCAAGTCGTTTCGCGTTGCCGACGATCCGCGGGTCGGCGGTGTAGACGCCGTCCACGTCGGTGTAGATCTCGCAGACGTCGGCGTTGAGCGCCGCGGCCAGCGCGACCGCGGTGGCGTCCGAGCCGCCCCGGCCGAGCGTGGTGATGTCCTTGGTGTCCTGGGCGACCCCCTGGAAGCCGGCCACCAGCACGATGTAGCCCTGCTCCAACGCCTGCAGCACCCGACCCGGGGTGACGTCGATGATCCGGGCGTTGCCGTGCGCGGACGTGGTGATCACCCCGGCCTGCGAGCCGGAGAACGACCGGGCCTCGGCGCCGAGCGCGCTGATCGCCATGGCCACCAACGAGTTCGAGATCCGCTCGCCCGCGGTGAGCAGCATGTCCATCTCGCGCTCCGGCGGGACCGGGTTCACCTGCTGGGCCAGGTCGGTCAGCTCGTCGGTGGTGTCGCCCATCGCCGAGCAGACCACGACCACCTCGTCGCCCGCCTTGCGCGTGGCCACGATGCGCTCGGCCACCCGTTTGATGCGATCGGCGTTCTCCAGCGAGGAACCACCGTATTTCTGGACGACGAGCGCCACCGCGTGCAACCTCCTCGACTCGCTGCCCGCAGGGTACCTGCGGTTGATTGACCCCCGGTTATCACGACCGCCTAGTCTGTAGCTGCAGACGGCGGTGGCGGGAGGATCCGAAGGGTGTCGGCGACGGAACTGACGCGAGTCAGCGAGCCGGCCGAGCGCGCCGCCGACACCGAGCCGGTCGCGCGACCCACCTTCCTGGACCGGATCCGTTCGGAGTGGACGGTCCGCCGGGTCGGCGGCGTCCTGGCGCCGGCCATCATCTATCTGGGCATCCGCGAGCTCAGCCTGCTCGTGCTGACCTGGATGAGCGCGGTCACCGACGTCTCGATGGTCGACAAGCTGCGCTCGTGGGACGGCTGGTGGTTCTACTACATCGCCGCCGCCGGCTACGGCAACGTGCCGAGCACGTTGCGCGACGCGAACGGGGACTACTCGAGCGCAACGCCGATGGCGTTCTTCCCCGGCTACCCGACCGCGGCGCGCTGGCTGGCGGGCATCGACGGCCCCGGCGGGATCGGCGTGCTGACCGCGGCCTTCACCGTCACCATCGTCTCCGGGGTGCTCTGCGCGTACGGCCTTGCCAGGCTGGGCAGGCAGATCAGGGGCGGCTCGCGCCGGGTCGGGCTCGTGCTGGTGGCGCTGTTCGCCGCGTCCCCGATGGCGATCGTGCTGTCGATGGCCTACTCCGAGGCGATGTTCTGCGCGCTCGCCGTCTGGTCGCTGGTCGGGGTGCTCGAGCGGCGCTGGGTGCTGGCCGGCGTGTGCTGCGGGCTCGCCGGCCTGGTGCGGCCGACGGCTGCGGCGCTGGTGCTCGCCGTGGGTCTGGCCGTGCTGGTGGCCGTGGTCACCCGGCGGGACGGCTGGCGGCCGTGGGTCGGCGGGGTGCTCGCGCCGGTCGGGCTGATCGGGTACCTGGCCTGGGTGGGCGCGCAGCTTGGTGCCTGGAACGCCTGGTTCACCGTGCAGCAGAACGGCTGGAACTCCGGGTTCGACGGCGGCGTGGCCACCTGGGACTTCGCCGTCGAGGTGCTGACCGGCGTGCGCCGGGAGGCGTACGAGTTCGCCACGATCGGCTTGATCATCGTCGCGCTGGTGCTGGCGGTGATCTGCGTCGTGCGCCGGGTGGAGTGGCCGCTGCTGGTGTACGGCATCGGCGTGCTGACCATGGACCTGGCGTCCAGCGGGCTGATGAACTCCAAGATCCGGCTCATGGTGCCGGCGTTCACGCTGCTCATCCCGATCGCGATCAATCTGGCCAAACGCCGCACCTCGACCATGGTGCTGACGCTCTGCGGGCTCGCCGTCGCCAGCGCCTGGTTCGGGGCATATGCGATCACCGCCTGGAGCTACGCGATCTGATGGACAAGTCCGCGGAATCCAGCGTCGAGCTGCACCCGATCATCGCGGCGCGCTGGAGCCCGCGTGCCCTCGACCCGTCGGGTGAGGTCGGCGAGCGCTCACTGCGCGCCCTGCTCGAGGCCGCCCGCTGGGCCCCGTCCGACGGCAACACCCAGCCGGCGCGGTACCTCGTCGGCCGGCGCGGCGACGACACCTACGCGCGCATCTTCGACCTGCTCAACCGCGGGAACAAGACGTGGGCCGGCGCGGCGGCGGTGCTGCTGCTGGCCTGCGCGGTGACCGTCAACGAGAAGGGCACGATCCCGCACGCCGAGTACGGCGTGGGCCTGGCCAGCGAGAACCTGGTCCTCCAGGCCGTCGCCGAGGGCCTGGTGGCGCACCAGATGGGCGGCTTCAACACCGAGGGCGCCCGCCTGGTCTTCGCGCTCCCCGACGACGTCCGACCCCTCGCCGTGATCGCGATCGGCCGACCCGGCTCCCCCGACGCCCTGCCCGACCCCCTCAAAGCCAAGGAGCTCGCCCCCCGCCGCCGCCTCCCCCTCAACCAGATCGCCTTCACCGGCGAATGGGGCAGGCCGGCGTTTTGAGGTGGGGGTGGTGGAGGGGTTTGGTAGCATGGTGGTGCCAAGGCCCCGTAGGCTGCGGAAGTGAGCCCGTGATGCGTCCGGACGGTCGCATTCACGGGCTTCGCGCCGTTCAGGGCCGATCAAGGTCCATCACGGCGGCAGTGATCGGGTCGACGCGCTTGCGCCACTCCGCGCCGGCTCCATGACACCAGGCGACGACATCGGCGATCCAGAGCAACGACTCACTCGTGCTGTCCAGGTGCTCGTACACGAGCAGGCTCGTGCTCGGGTGCGGTCCGAGCAGCCGACGCAGGGTCCGCTCGTCATGGACATCCTTGTTGCTGCGACTGTCGATGACCAACCGCTGCGCATTGCGATCGAGCAGGTCGCGGACCAGGCGGGCCATGCACGCCTGGCGGACCGGTTCGTCGTACCGGTGCCAGGCGTGGGAGTAGAGACGCACTTCGACCGGCAGCCGGGCCATCGCGTCCGCACGCTGCCGGCGGCGCGTCGGCTTCTCCTTCTTGAAGTGCAGCTCTCGCTGGCCGGGCAGGAGGAACTGGGACATCGATCGCCGGAGCCGGCTGACTTCCGCTGGCTTCACGATGGCGGCGGCGATCAGGTAGCGCCCGTTCCTTGCGGACTCGTCGACGAAGGCGTGCACGGTCACCGGGACATCGTGCGGGATGAGGAGGCGGCCGATCGGGGACACGCCGCTGGGCCGAATGGCCCGGTGGTCAGGCGAGGCGGCGAATGAGGCGGGAGAGGATGTTGGAGCCGACGAGCCAGAAGAGGGCGGCGAGGCCGTAGTTGACCAGGACGCGGAGTTTGGGGTCGTCGCCGGGGTTGCTGAGGAACAGGTCCTTGAAGCCGAGGGCGAAGGGGTCGGCCCAGGTGCGGAAGAAGTCGGTGATCCAGTTGGCCGGGTTGGCGTTGCCGATCGTCAGCAGCACGTGGATGGCCAGGATCAGGGCGATGACCAGGCCGACCCAGCGGACCAGGGTGGCCAGCAGGCCGACAACCCGCGTGGATTGTGCGGTGTCGTCGGCCATGCCTGGCAGTTTGACACGAGCTTGGGTCAGTCGACCAGACGGGCGATCAAACCGGTGACGACGAGCCAGAACACGGCGGCGAGGCCGTAGTTGACGATCACCGAGAGGTTCGGGTTGTCGATCGGGAACAGCCCGGGGAAGAACAGCGCGAGGGGCTCGGCGATCGACTGCATGAACCGGAAGAACGCGTTCCCGGCGTTGGCCCCGAACAGCACCAGCAGGATGTAGATGACCTCGATGACGGCGAACAGCGCGCCGACTCCGGCGATGACCCGGGCGGCGACGTTGCCGTACGACCTTCGATGATAGGTAGTCATGTCTTGATGGATTCCCGCCAGCACCACGGTCGAAACAGGGTGGTGAGCGCACCCGGTTCGTCCAGTATGTGGACATGGATTCCAAGGGCCGCCGCGGGTTGGCTACTCTGACGCCCGTGGCGCGTGCTCTCCTGCTTCGCTGCCGCGACGGGGCCTGACCTGACCGGCTCCCCGCCGCGGAGCGACGTGTTGCCGCCGGTCATCCTCGTCGCCCACCAAGGAGAGCACTGATGACCACCACAAACCCCGACGTATACACCTCCGCGGCCAGCCGCATCCGCACCCCCTCCCGCCCCGCGCCCGCCGACCAGCCGGTGTGGAACACGCAGCGCGGCAGCTCGATGCCGGTGCACCGGTACAAGCCCTACCCCGAGCTGGTCGAGCCGGTGACGCTGCCGGACCGCACCTGGCCGGACAAACGGATCACGAAGGCGCCGCAGTGGTGCGCCGTCGATCTGCGCGACGGCAACCAGGCGCTGATCGACCCGATGTCGCCGGCCCGCAAGCGGCGCATGTTCGACCTGCTGGTTCGCATGGGCTACAAGGAGATCGAGGTCGGCTTCCCGGCGGCCAGCCAGACCGACTTCGACTTCGTCCGGGAGATCATCGTCGACGACGCGGTCCCGGAGGACGTCACGATCCAGGTGCTCAGCCAGTGCCGTCCGGAGCTGATCGAGCGCACCTTCGAGTCGATTGCCGGCGCGCACAAGGCGATCGTGCACATCTACAACTCCACGTCGATCCTGCAGCGCCGGGTGGTGTTCCGGGAGGAGCGCGAGGGCATCAAGAAGATCGCCACCTCGGCGGCGGAGATGGTGCTGGAGTACGCCGGCAAGTACTCCGACACCGACCTGCGGTTCGAGTACTCGCCGGAGTCGTACACCGGGACCGAGCTGTCCTACGCGCTGGAGGTGTGCAACGCGGTCACCGAGATCTGGCAGCCGACCCCGGAGCGCCCGGTGATCGTCAACCTGCCGGCGACCGTGGAGATGGCCACCCCCAACGTGTACGCGGACTCCATCGAGTGGATGCACCGCAACCTGGAGCGCCGCGACGCGGTCGTGCTGTCGCTGCACCCGCACAACGACCGGGGCACCGCGGTGGCCGCGGCCGAGCTGGGCTACCAGGCGGGGGCCGACCGGATCGAGGGCTGCCTGTTCGGCAACGGGGAGCGGACCGGCAACGTCTGCCTGGTCACGCTGGGCATGAACCTGTTCAGCCAGGGCATCGACCCGCAGATCGACTTCTCCGACATCGACGAGATCCGCCGCACCGTGGAGTACTGCAACCAGCTACCGGTCGGCGAGCGCCACCCGTGGGGCGGGGACCTGGTGTTCACCGCGTTCTCCGGCAGCCACCAGGACGCGATCAACAAGGGCTTCGACGCGCTGCGCGCCGACGCCCAGCGCGCCGGGGTGCCGGTCGACGAGCACGACTGGGAGGTGCCGTACCTGCCGATCGACCCCAAGGACGTCGGCCGCACCTACGAGGCGGTGATCAGGGTCAACTCGCAGTCCGGCAAGGGCGGCGTCGCCTACATCATGAAGACCGAGCACCACCTCGACCTGCCGCGCCGGCTCCAGATCGAGTTCTCCCAGGTGATCCAGCGGCACACCGACACCGAGGGCGGCGAGGTCTCGCCGAAGCAGATGTGGGACACGTTCTCCACCGAGTACCTCGAGCCCCGCACACCGCTCGTGCTGCGCCGCTACCGGATCGCCGACGACGCCGCCGGGCACGACGAGATCGTGGCGCACGTCGAGGTCGAGGGCGACGAGCACGAGATCACCGGCACCGGCAACGGCCCGATTGCGGCGTTCGTCGACGCCCTGGCCAGCGTCGGCTACGACACCCGGGTGCTGGACTACACCGAGCACGCCCTCACCGCCGGCGACGACGCGCGCGCCGCGGCCTACGTGGAGTGCACGATCGGCGACCGGGTCCTGTGGGGCGTCGGCGTGGACAGCTCGATCGTCACCGCGTCCCTGCGGGCCGTCGTGTCGGCGATCAACCGCGCCCACCGCTGAGCGGGATGCAGCCGGCCTCTTCACCCTGACCGGGGGCGATGTTCGGTGAAGAGGCCGACTGCATCCCTCGCCGGTTAGCTGGGATCGGCGAAACTGCCGCCGAAGATGTCGGTGTTGCCGAAGGTGCCCGGGCAGTCGGTGTTCGGCGCCGGCGCCACCGCGGCCTGCCCGTTGGCCAGCGCCTGCCGGTAGGCGTTGATAGCCGGGCACACCGCGGCGTTGCGGACGTCGTTCCACACCGCGACGGCCCGGTCGTTCGTGGCCACCACGTAGTTGTAGTCGCCGAAGAACCCGGAGATCAGGCCGTTGGCCGAGGATCCGCGGACGTCACCGACCGCGGCCCGGTGCAGGTCGGTCACCGCCCTGGTGGACACCTGGATGTGCCGCAGCACACCCTGCGTCGGGCGGGCCGTCGCGGTCGTCGACTGCCACGGCACCAGGTGCGCGTTGTAGACGACGTAGACGTCGCCGCCGTCCGGCGAGATGGCCACGGCCGGGAAGTTGGGCCGGTCGCCGGCCGCGGCCGCGTTGGCCACCAGGGTGCTGAAGCTGGCGCCCTGGTTGGTGGAGAACACCACGGGCGCCGTCTCGTTCGGGCCGGGTGCGGCGTCGGACGGGGTCGGCCCGCGCGGGAAGGTCACCACCACCGTGTTCGGCGGCTGCGGCCCGCCCCTTGCGGTGCCGAACGGCGCGCCGTTGGCGATGTCCGCGCTGGGGAACGTGGAGGTGCGCGCGCCGGCGATGCCGTCGAAGGTCAGCCGGCCCTGGTTCGGGTCGAACAGCCCGACGTCGACGGTGCGTGCCACCACGCGGCCGCGTTCCCAGTTGGCGCCGCCGTTGAACGACCGCGACATCAGGATCACCGAGTCGCGGCTGGGCAGCTCGGTGCCGGCCCAGAACACGTACACCACGCCGCTGCTGTCGGTGCGCAGCGTGCAGCCCTGCCGCCCGCCGGTCTGCACGTTGTTGGTGGCGGGCGTGATCTGCCGCTGCCGCCAGGTGTCACCGCCGTCGGTGGAGGTGGCCACCATCAGCGGCTCCGCGCCGGATCCGTTGGAGCGGAAGGCGACGTTGCAGACGTACGCCCGGCCGAAGAACGGGCTCGACTCGACGTTGTCGGCCCAGATCTCCTCCTTGTCCGAGAACGTGGTCTCGCTCTGCCGGCTGATCAGCACGGGGGCGTGCCAGGCGTTGTTGTCGCCGGCGATGGCGGCCGCGAACCGGTCGGAGTCGAGCCGGGAGACGCCGATCGCGACCGGCCCGGGGAAGGTGTCGGTGCCGGGCACGTGGCTGACCAGGTTGGCGAAGTACAACCGCTGCCGGGCCCAGGAGAACCCGCCGTTGCCGTCCGGCGCCGGGCCCCACACCATGGCCGGGTCGCCGTTGGAGGCCAGCCCGCCCTCGACGTAGCGCGGCAGCGTGCCGATCGGGCCGATCTGCGGGACGCACTCGGCCGGGCCCACGCAGTGCCGGGCGGTCAGGCCGGTGTAGGTCGGCTGCGTCCAGGTCTGCCCGCCGTTGGTCGAGAAGCTGACGCCGGTGACACCGACACCGGGGGTGAACGGGCAGGTGTTGGGCGCGCCGGCGTTGCACAGCTCAAGGTCGATGTTGTCGTTCGCCCCCGCGACGACGAGATTCGGTTGCACCCAGTTGACCGCGACCTGCGGCTCGTTCTGCTTGTTCTGCGAGAAACCCGTCGCCGGGCTGCCGACCGTCACGCGCGAGTCGCCGCCGGGTTGACCGGCGGCGGGTACCGCGAAGGCGGCGAGGCAGGCGGCAGTGGCGAGCGCAGCGGTTAAGCGTGGGATGCGCATGTGACCATCTCCTCATTGCACCGGGTAAGGCGCTGCGTCCCAAAGGACACCGGGAGACGGCCGGAATGACGGGAGTTACCGAGTCGTGCTGACGCCGGGCGCCGACACGCGGTCAATCGAGGGTGGACAGGGCGGCGGCGACGGGGAGATCGCCGGAGCGCACGTCGAAGCCGCGGTTCTCGGTGCGCGCCTCGATGAGGCAGCCGAGGATCACCGCGGCCACGTCCTCCCGCGGGATCCGCCCTGCGTCGAGGTGGCCGGCGGCGGCGATCCGGCCGGTGCCCGGCTCGTCGGTCAGCGTGGCCGCCCGCACCACCGTCCACACCAGACTGGACCGGCTCAGCATGCTGTCGGAGATCTGCTTGGCGTACAGGATCGAGCGCACCAGCCGGTCACCCTGGTCGGGGGAGTCGGCGAACATGGCGGACAGCTGCACGAAGCGCGGGACCCCGGCGCGCTCGGCGGCCCGGATCGCGGCGATGGCGCCGTCCCGGTCGATCAGGTTCACCGCGGCCGGGTCGGGGTCGGCCGCACCGGCGCAGTTGATCACGACGTCCGACCCGGCGAACGCGTCGACCAATTCGTCCGGATCCGCGGTCAGATCGGTGACGACCGGAATCGCCGCCAGCCCGGCGACCGACTCGCCGCGCCGCCGGTTGCGCAACCCGGCCCGCACCGTGTGCCCCCACCTGCCGAGCAACCGCACGACGTGCCGTCCGGTCCGGCCGGAGGCGCCGAGCACGGTGATGACCACACATGCAGCCTACGAGTGCGGGCTAGGAGTCGACCGGCTCCTCGACCGGGCCGACCGGAAGCACGGTGATCGCTTCCTGGTTCTCCGGGAAGTGGCAGGCCACCTTGTGCCCAGGCGCCAGGTCGACCAGCGGCGGCTCCTCGGTCCTGCAGACCTCCTGCGCCTTCCAGCACCGGGTGTGGAACCGGCAGGCCGGCGGCGGGTTGAGCGGGCTGGGCACGTCGCCCTGCAGCCGGATGCGTTCGCGCTTGGTGCGCCGCTCCGGGTCGGGGATCGGCACCGCGGACAGCAGCGCCACCGTGTACGGGTGCATCGGCCGCTCGTACAGCGCGGTCCGCCCGGCCAGCTCCACGATCTTGCCGAGGTACATGACCGCGACCCGGTCCGAGACGTGCCGCACCACTGACAGGTCGTGCGCGATCATCACGTAGGTCAGGTTGAGCTCGTTCTGCAGATCGTCGAGCAGGTTGATCACTTGGGCCTGGATCGAGACGTCCAAAGCGGACACCGGCTCGTCGGCGACGATCAGCTTGGGGCGCAACGCAAGCGTCCGGGCGATGCCGATGCGCTGGCGCTGGCCGCCGGAGAACTCGTGCGGGTAGCGGTTGTAGTGCTCCGGGTTGAGCCCGACCAGCTCGAGCAGTTCCTGCACGGCCCGCTTGATGCCGTGGTCGGTCTTCACCTTCTGCAGCCGGAACGGCGCGCCGACGATCGTGCCGACGGTGTGCCGCGGGTTCAGCGACGAGTACGGGTCCTGGAAGATCATCTGCACGTCCCGGCGCAGCGGTCGCATCGCCCGCAGCGAGATGTGCGTGATGTCCCGACCCTCGAAGACGATCTTGCCGCCGGTGGGCTCGAGCAGGCGGGTGAGCAGCCGCCCGGTGGTCGTCTTGCCGCAGCCGGACTCCCCGACCAGCGACAGCGTCTCGCCCATGGTGACGGTGAAGTCCAGCCCGTCGACCGCCTGCACCGCGGCGACCTGGCGCTGCAGCAGTCCCTTGCGGACCGGGAAGTGCTTCTGCAGCCCGGAGACCGCGAGAATCTCCTCACCGAGCCGAGGCTCGGCCGGAGCCGTCTGGTCCTGAACGGTCGTCAAGGTCTCGTCCCTCATAGCTTCGGCTTGATCTCGGTGTCCCAGATCCGCATCCGGTCCTCGGCGGACAGGTGGCAGGCGATGAAGTGGTGATCGCCCACGTCGCGCAGCTCGGGCACCTCGGTCTCGCTCGCCCCGCCGTTGAGCCCGGCGTAGGCGCAGCGCGGGTGGAACGGGCAGCCGGGCGGGACGTTGATCAGGCTGGGCGGCGTGCCCTTGATCGGCAGCAGGCGCTCGGAGCGCTCCCGGTCCAGCCGCGGCATCGAGCCGAGCAGGCCCCAGGTGTACGGGTGCTGCGGGGCGTTGAAGATCTCGTGCGCCCGCCCGTACTCCACGGCCTTGCCGGCGTACATCACCAGGATGTCGTCGGCAAGCTCGGCGACCACGCCGAGGTCGTGGGTGATGATGATGACCGCGGAGTTGAAGTCCTGCTGCAGGTCGCGGATCAGGTCGAGGATCTGGGCCTGCACGGTGACGTCGAGCGCGGTGGTCGGCTCGTCGGCGATCAGCAGGTCGGGGTCGCAGGACAGCGCCATCGCGATCATGGCCCGCTGGCGCATGCCGCCGGAGAACTGGTGCGGGTAGTCGTCCACCCGCGTGCTCGCCTGCGGAATGCCGACCCGGTCGAGCATCTCGATGGCGTGCTTGCGGGCCACCTGCTTGCTGACCTTGTGGTGGATCCGGTACGCCTCGATGATCTGGTTGCCCACCGTGTAGTACGGGTGCATGGCCGACAGTGGATCCTGGAAGATCATCGCCATGTCGTTGCCCCGCAACGAGCGCACCCGCTCGGCGCTGGCCCCGACCAGGTTCTCCCCGTTGAGCAGGATCTCCCCGGAGATGCGGGCGGTGCCCTCCTTGTGCAGGCCCATGATCGACAGGCTGGTCACGCTCTTGCCCGAGCCGGACTCCCCCACGATGCCGAGCGTGCGGCCGCGGTCGAGATGGAACGACAGCCCGTCGACGGACTTGACCACGCCGTCGTCGGTCGGAAAGTGCACCCGCAGGTCGCGCACCTCGAGGAAGGCGGTACGGGTGGCGGGCGGCTCCGCCTCGGCGGCCACCGGGTCGACGTAGGTGTCCACCGCGTCGCCGAGCGGTTCCTCCGGAATCTGGCTCACGCTTTACGCACCCTCGGGTCGACGACGGCGTACATCAGGTCCACGACCAGGTTGGCGATCACGACGAAGGTCGTCGCCAGCAGCACCACGCCCATCACCTTGGGCAGGTCATTGCCCAAGATCGCGTCAATCGCGTACTTTCCGAGGCCGTGCAGGCCGAACGTGCTCTCGGTCAGCACGGCACCACCGAGCAGCAGGCCCACGTCGAGGCCGAAGATGGTGAGGATCGGGGTGAGCGCGCCGCGCAGTCCGTGCTTGACCACGACCGTGCGCTCGGGCAGGCCTTTCGCCCGCGCGGTGCGGATGTAGTCCTCGCCCATGGTCTCGAGCATGCCGGCTCTGGTCAGCCGGGCGTACTGGGCGGAGAACAGGAAAGCCAGGGTGATCCAGGGCAGGATCAACGCGTACGCCCATTCCGCCGGATTCTGGAAGAACGGCGTGAAGCTGCCGCCCTGGGCGGTCCAGCCCAGCGTGTAGCTGAAGATCACCAGCGACATCAGGCCGGTGTAGAAGATCGGTAGGGACACCCCGGCCAGCGCGACACCCATCGCGGCGCGATCGAGGAAGGACCCCCTGCGCAGGGCGGACACCACACCGGTCAGCACCCCCGCGAGCACCCAGATGATCGCCGCGCCGATCGCCAGCGAGATGGTCACCGGCGCGCGGTCCAGCAGCTCCGGCCACACCGGTCGGCGCGTGACGAACGAGTAGCCGAGGCAGGGCGCCGGGCACTGCTCGACGCCGGCGCCATAGTCGTACTCGGCGCCGGCGAAGATTCCCTTGACCCAGTTGCCGTACTGCACGACGACCGGATCGTAGAAGCCGAGCCGTTCGGCGGTCACCTTGACCGTCTCGGCGGTGGCCGCCCGCCCGACGTACCGGGTGGCGATCGTCTCCGGCGTGCCGCCGATGATCTTCGGCACCACGTAGAAGATCGAGAACGTCACGGCGCTCACCACGAACAGCAGGAGCACCGCCGCCATCAGGCGCCGGATGATGTAGGTGATCACAGGTTCACGCCCATCTGGTACGGCGGAGGTGGCCGGCCCGCGGATCGCTCCGCGGGC
>NZ_DASZCQ010000234.1:0-35593 GCF_035942955.1 Actinophytocola sp.
GGCCACCCAGCTGCACATCTCCGACCGGGCCGCCCGATGCCGGCTGAAGTTCGCCCGTACGTTGGTTGACCGGCTGCCGCAGACGTTGGTGGCGTTGGATCAGGGGTGGATCGAGGAGTACAAGGCCCAGCTGATCGCCGATGCGGTGGCCGAGTTGTCCGACGACCACGCCCTGGCCGTCGAAGCCCAGGTGTTGGACAAGGCCGGCCAGCAGACCCCCACCCAGCTGCGCAATGCGTTGGCCAGGGTGGTGTTGGCGGTGGATCCGGAGGGCGCCGAGGAACGCCGTCGGGAACAGCTACGGGGGCGGCGGGTGGACTCCTACCCCACCGAGCCGGGGATGGCGGCGCTGACCATCCACCACAGCGTCGAAAAGATCGCCACCGCCCAGGCGGTCATCGCCGACCGAGCCCGAGCGTTGAAGGCGCTGGGCAACGAACCCCGCACATTCGCCCAGCTTGAGGCCGACGTTGCCGTGGATTTGGTGTTCGGCTCCGACACCAGCAATCGGGTGGTGGAGGTGCACCTGACCATGCCGGGTCCGGGCACCGCGGCGCACCCGGCGGAGGTCGACGGGCTTCCCGTGACCGCGCAAGCGGCCCGGGAGTTGGCGGCCGAGGCCACGTCGTGGCGGTGGCTGCGCACCGACCCCACCACCGGCGCCATGGTCGATCTCACCGCGCCGAACTACACACCACCGGAATCGTTGAAGACTTTTGTGCAGGTACGCGACCGCACCTGCCGCTACCCCGGCTGCACCCGCCGCGCCCGCCAATGCGACATCGACCACCGAGTGCCCTGGCCAACCGGCGCCACCTGTGACCACAACTGCCAGTGCCTGTGCCGGCGGCACCACCGCGCCAAACACGAAGGCGCCTGGCAAGTCCGCACACTCGCCCGGGACCGGCTGGAATGGACCAGCCCCTTGGGGTTCACGCACATGGTGCAGCCCGAGCCAGTCACCGCACCGAGCGAGTGGGACCCGGATCCACCACCGTTCTAAATTTCTTGTCTTCATAAATTTTGAAAGTCTTTTTCAAGGTGAGCGCGCCTGTGGGCAGGGCGGGCCCCGCGAAGGTGGACGGGGCACCTGTCCACAGGCGTGCGGCCCCAACGTCGCCACCAGCCCCGCCCAGGCGAGCAGCACCTGCCCGGTCATGGCCGTGACCGGCCCCACTAGCCGAGGGAACCGACTCCGGTGCACGGCTGTGGACAGGGCTGCCCCGCGACTGTGTACCGGCCCCCTGTCCACAGCCGTGCCACGGAACGCCGTGCCCAGCAAGCACAACGGGACCACCCCGGCGTTCCGACGCAGCCGGGAACGGCCGGAAGCCGCAGGCGACCACCCTGCCAACCCAAGCCCAAACCTGTTAAGTGACATTGCACAAGCGTGAAGCGACAGCATACACTCCCGCCAGACGACCGCCGTGCCCCGTGGAAGGGCGGTGTCAGGCGATGGGTGGTGGATACAAGCGCGTATCACGCAGAACGGTGTTCCGAGCCAGCGCGGTCGGCACCGTGGCCACGGTGGGCGCGGTCTCCGGCGCCGCGCCCGCCGGGGCGAGACCGGCCCGCCCCGCGGGCGACCTCGTGCTGTTCAACGGCAGGATCCACACGATGGCCGGCCGGGTCGTGGAGGTGCTCGCGATCCATGATGGACGAATTGTCTACGCCGGTCACCAGCTCACCGCGGCCCGGCGAAGCCTCCCCGACCACGCCAGGCTGATCAACCTGCGCGGCCGCACCGCGATCCCCGGCATTATCGACAACCATAACCATATCGTGCTGATGGGCAACCGCCCCGGGCACCACACGCCCCTGGAGAACGCGTACTCGATCGCCGACGTGGCGCGCACGTACCGGGACCGGGCCCGGACGGTGCCGGCCGGGGAGTTCATCACCACGATCGGCGGCTTCCACTTCAACCAGTTCCGCGAGGTCCGGCTGCCGACGCTGGCGGAGCTGGACGCCGCGGTGCCCGGGCACCCCGCCTACATCTCGGTCAGCTTCAGCGGGCCGTCGGTCACCAACAGTCTCGGCAAGGACTTCTTCACGGGCGCGGAAATTCCGGTCGCGGTCGGCCCGGACGGGTCGATCGCGGCCGGAACCGAGACCGGCAAGGCGACGCTGGCCCTGCGCCGGACGCTGACGTTCGCGCAGCGCAAGCGCGGCGTGCGCGACGCCATGGCGTACGCGGCCAGCGTCGGCGTCACCACGCACCTGGACCAGGGGGCGTTCCAGGCCATCGGAACCCCGGCCGACGGCGCGGCGCACGAGGACAACTTCGCGATGCACCAACCGTTCCTCGCGGTGTACGCCGAGGGCGCGGGGATCGTGCGGCTGCGGATCAACTTCCTGCACATGGAGACCGACCCGGCACTGCCGGAGCTGACCCAGCGGCTCCGCAACGCCTACCCGTTCTTCGGCGACGACCTGGTGCGCACCGGCGGGATCGGCGAGTTCCTCGCCGCCGGCCTCGGCCCGGTCTGGCTGGACGCCGCAAGGAAGGTCGCCGCGGCCGGCTGGCGCGCGGAGGTGCACTCGCTGACCCCGACCGACTTCCAGACCGAGATCCAGGGCTTCGAGACGGTCAACGCCGAGCACCCGATCACCGACCTGCGCTGGGTGGTCGCGCACGTCCCGTTCATCACCCGGGACTACGTCGACCGGCTCAAGGCGCTCGGCGGCGGGCTGAGCCTGACCGGCTGGCGGTACCTGGCCGGCACCGCGACCAACAATGGCCCACCGTTCCGGATGATCGTCGACAGCGGCATCCACGCCGGCATGAGCTCCGACGGGATGCAGATCGCGCCGATGAACCCGTTCATCCACGCCTACTACGCGACGACCGGCCGCAACGCGCTCGGCCAACTGATCAACGCCGGGCAGCAGATCAGCCGGCAGGAGGTGCTGGACCTCTACACCCGCGCCAACGGCTGGTTCCTCGGCGAGCCCGACGAGGATCAGCTCGGCACGCTCGAGGAGGGCCGGCTGGCCGACGTGGTCGTCCTCGACCGCGACTACTTCACGGTACCCGACGAGCAGCTCCGATCGGTCCGGCCGGTGCTGACGGTGGTCGGCGGCCGAATCGTCCACAGTGTTCAATCCGCATGGACCGGCGAGGTGATCTGATCATGAGGCGTCGTGGATCCGCTGTGGTGGCAACGGTTCTACTGCTTGCGATCACCGCGTGTGAGTCGAAGTCCGAAAGCGACGGTGAGGGCGCTCCGGCGGCGAGCACCGAGCCGATCGTGGTCGGCTCGACGCTGTCGCTGTCCGGCGCCTTCGCCGCGACCGGGGCCATCCACAAGATCGCCGGTGAGCAGTTCGTGGCAAGGCTCAACGCCAAGGGCGGCCTGCTCGGCCGGCAGGTCCAGTGGGTGGTCCGGGACGACGAGTCCGACCAGGCGAAGGTCAGCACGCTGTACGAGCAGCTGATCAGCCAGGAGCGGGTGGACCTCATCATCGGCCCGTACGCCACGCCGAACATCCTGTCCGCGATGGCGGTCGCGCAGCGGCACGGCTACACGATGCCGCACCACACCTCGGTGCTGGCCCCGCTGATGACCTACGAGTGCCAGTTCCCTGGCTGGTCGATCGGCCCCAAGCCCAACGAGTTCGTCCCCAACCAGCTCTTCGACGCGGTGGCCAGCCTGCCGAACCCGCCGAAGAAGGTCGCCATCCTGACCAACCAGAACGGCTCGACGGACTTCGTGTCCTACGGCTCGCAGTCCGACCAGACCGGCGCGGTGTCGATCGCCAAGCAGCGCGGCCTGACCGTCGCGCCGGAGATCCGCTACCCGCCGAGCACCACCGACTGGGCGCCGCTGGCGGCCCAGGTGCGCGACGCCGCGCCCGACCTCGTGATCAACCATGGTCTCGGCGTCGACCCGGTGAACCTGCTGCAGGCCATGGCGCAGCTGGGCTACAAGCCGCCGCTGATGTTCAGCCTGTTCCCCGCGCCCGGGCCGCCGCTCGGCCTCGGCCCCGCCGCCGAAGGCCTGCTTTCGGTGACCATCTTCGAGCCCAACAAGTCTACTTTGGACAAGCTGGGCAAGGAGGCGACCGAGATCGTCGAGGAGTTCAAGACCAGGGCGACCGACGCGAAGCTGCCGTACACCGTGTTCGAGACGCAGGCCGCCGCGTCCTGGACGGCGTGGGAGATCCTGGTGGCCGCGGTCGAGCGCTCCGGCGGCCTCGACCAGAAGGCCATGTGCGACAAGCTGCACAGCGACGGGGCCGACACCACCTTCAACGGCCATCTGGACTTCGATCCCGCGGTGCACAACTTCTGGCGGACCACCCAGCAGATCAAGCAGATCCAGAGCAAGGACTGGGTCACGGTGTGGCCGGCCGACCGGGCGGCGGCCAAGCTCCAGGGACCGCCCGCGGCATGACGGCCGGCCCATGATCACTATCCAGTCCGCGCTGACCGGCCTGCTGCTCGGCGGGTTGTACGCGCTGATGGCGGCCGGGGTCTCGGTGACCTGGGGCGTGCTCCGGATCATCAACCTCGCGCACTTCGGGATGATCCTGATCAGCGCCTACCTGACGTTCCAGCTCGCCTCGGACTGGGGGCTGGACCCGATCCTGACGCTGGCCGTCACCGTGCCGGCCATGTTCGTCGCCGGCGGGGCGCTGCAGTGGGCCTACGACCGGCTCGGGATCTCCGAGCTGAACTCGCTGCTGGCCAGCTTCGGCCTGCTGATCGTGATCGTGCAGCTGGTGAGCAACGTCTGGAGCGCGGACTTCCAGCGGATGAGCGCCGCGGTCAACCCGTACGCCACCGCGTCGGTCGGCATCGGCCGGCTGGTCTTCCCGGTCACCACGCTGCTGGCGTTCCTGGTCGCGGTCGCCTTCATCGCGGCCGCCGAGCTCGTCCTGCGGCGCACGTTCGCCGGCCGGGCCCTGCGCGCCTTCGCCGAGGACCGGACGATCGCCAGTGCGTTCGGGATCGACCACCGGCGCCTGGGGATCGTGCTCGGTGGGCTGTCCGGCGCCACCGCCGCGGTCGCCGGGATGCTGTTCGCGCTGGCCAACGCGCTCACCCCGGCCACGGCGTTCGAGTGGTTCGGCATCGTGTTCGCGGTGGTGATCCTCGGCGGCATCGGCCACCTGACCGGCACGCTGGCCGCCGGCCTGCTCGTCGGCGCGCTGTCCGGCGTGGTGTCGGTGCTGCTGTCCCCGGCTGCCGCGCCGTTCGTCCTGTTCACAGCGATTGTCCTGGCGCTGCTGCTGCGTCCTCGTGGGCTGTTCGTTCGGGCGGCGCAATGATGGCGCGCGGGCTGGTGGGCATCGGGCTGGCGGTGGCCGCGCTGTCCACTTTGTCCTTGTACCGGGAGACCCTCGGGTTCCCGATCGCCTACCTCGCGCTGCTGACCACCGCGCTGTTCTGGGTCACCCAGGCGACGAGCTGGAACATCCTGTCCGGCTACAGCGGGTACTTCAGCTTCGGCCAGGCGGCCTACGTCGGGGTCGGGGCGTACACGACGGCGGTGCTGTTCGGCCGCCACGAGTGGAACTTCTACCTGACGGTGCTCATCGCCGCGGGACTGTGCGCGGTGCTCGCGCTGGGCATGGGCCTGCTGGCGTTCCGGCTGCGCTCGCTGCGCGGCGAGATCTTCGCGCTGCTCACCCTTGCGGTGCCGTTCATCCTGGCGGCGCTGGCCCGGATCAACGGCTCGATCGACGGTGGGCAGGGGATCATCGTCGCCATCCCCGACTTCCCCGCCGCGCTCGGCCGGTTCCAGGACTTCCTGTACCTGATCACCCTGCTGGTCGCCGGGATCGCCGTGGCGGTGGCGTTCGTCATGGCCCACTCGCGATCCGGGTGGGCGCTGGCGTCCATCCGGGACGCCGAGGACGTCGCCGAGGCGCTCGGTGTGGCGACCTTCCGGCACAAGCTGTGGGCGCTGGTGGCCAGCGCGGTCATCGGCGGGGTCGGCGGCAGCGTCTTCGCGCTGCAGATCGGGTTCGTCACCGTGGACAGCGTGTTCAGCCTGACCGTGCCGCTGTTCGTGATCGTGATGAGCGTGCTCGGCGGGCGCACCCACTGGTTCGGGCCGGTGCTCGGGGCGGTGCTGGTCGTGCTGCTGCAGGACCGGCTCAGCGCGATGGCACTCCTCGGCTGGCAGCCGGTCATCCTCGGCGCCGTGCTGATCGTGATGATCCTCGTGGCGCCCGAGGGGCTGTACGTGCGGGTGCGCAACCTGTGGCCGCGGTCCCGGGGATCCAAGACACCGCCCGCCGATCTGTCTGAAGTAGACGAACAACTGTCCGTTGTGGACGACTCGGTTCTGGTGGAGTGCCGGGATCTGAGCAAGCACTTCGGTGGCGTGCGCGCGGTGGAGGGCCTTTCGTTGCAGATCCGCGCGGGCGAGCTGGTCGGGCTGGTCGGACCGAACGGCTCCGGCAAGACCACGCTGGTCAACCTGCTCGCCGGAAGCCTGCGCCCGACAAGGGGCAGCATCCACATCGCCGGCCGGGACACCACGGGCCTGCCGCCGCACCGGATCGCGCACGTCGGGGTGGCCCGCACCTACCAGATCCCGCGGCCGTTCGCGTCGATGACCGTGCGGGACAACGTGGCCATGGCCGTGCTGTTCGGGCGGGAACCGCGGCGCCTCGCGCACGCGCGGCGGCTCGCGGCCGGGCACCTGGCCATGGTCGGGCTCGACCACCTCGGCGACGCCTACCCGTCCGCGCTCAACCTGCACCAGCGGCAGTTGCTCGAGATGGCAAGGGCGCTCGCGACGTCGCCAAAGCTGCTGCTGCTCGACGAGGCGCTCGCCGGGCTGAACCCGGCGGAGATCGACAACGCGGTCGAGGTGGTCCGGCGCATTCACGCCTCCGGCGTGTGCGTGGTGATCGTCGAGCACCTGCTGCGCGTGGTCCGGGCGCTGGCCACCCGGGTCGTCGTGCTCGACCGCGGATCGTGCCTTGCCGACGGCGACCCGGAGACCGTGCTGAGCGACCCGGCCGTCGTCCGGGCCTACCTGGGGAAGCGTGCGCATGCTTGAGATCGGTGAGCTTTCCGCCTGGTACGGCGACGCGCGGGCGCTGTGGGACGTCACGCTGGAGGTCGGTGCGGGCGAGGCGGTGTGCCTCATCGGCCCGAACGGGGCCGGCAAGTCGACGCTGGTCGCCTCGGTCGCCGGGCTGCACGCCTCCGTGCGGGGCAGCGTCGTCATCGACGGCGTGGACGTCGTCGGCCTGCCCGCGCACCGGATCGGCGGCCAGGGGGTGGCCATCGTTCCGGAAGGGCGCCGGGTGTTTCCGCACATGTCCGTGCATGACAACCTCTGCCTCGGCGCCTACCGCCGCACGGCCAGGGCGCGGCACCGGCAGACCATGGCCGAGGTGTTCGAGCTGTTCCCCCGGCTGTCGGCCAGGTCGGCCCAGCTCGCCGGTAGCCTGTCCGGCGGGGAGCAGCAGATGCTGGCCATCGGCCGGGCGCTGATGGCGCTGCCCCGCCTGCTCCTGCTGGACGAGCCGTCGCTGGGCCTCGCCCCGGTGGTGGTCGACGAGGTCTACGAGGCGCTCGGCGAGATCAACGGGCGCGGCGTGAGCGTGCTGCTGGTCGAGCAGGACGTCGACCGCGCCCTTGAGCTCTCGGCGCGCGGCTACGTGCTGGCCGAGGGGCGGATGGTGGCCAGCGGTCCGGCCGAGCGGCTGCGGGCCAGCGACGAGGTCCGGCGCGGCGTGCTGGGCTGAGTGAAACTTTCGGAGGCGACGGAGCCGCTCGGGCCGTCGCCGCTTGGGAAAGCGGGACCTGGCGTCCGCGCCGCCGACGTGGCTATGGTCTAACTATCGGCAGCTGTTTCGACAGTTTTCCGGAATTTCCGCTCTGCCTGCCTCGGAGCTACGCCATGAGAAAACCGCTCGCCCTTCTGGTCTCGTCCCTGGTCGTGGCCACGCTCGCGCCCGCGACCGTCGCCTCCGCGGGCCCCGACGACGGGCTCGACCATCGGGCCGAACCCGGCGGCTACGTGACCGGCAGCCCCGGCCCGGGCGGCTTTCCGTTGGTGGCGCGCGGATCCGCCGCACCGGTCGTGGTCAGCGCGGACGACCACCCCGGCGTGCTGCGCGTGGTGGGCGATCTGCAGGCCGACATCGAGCGGGTCACCGGCATGCGGCCGGCCACCTCGGTCGACCGGGTTCCGCCGGGCAGCGAGCCGGTGCTGGTCGGCACGATCGGCGCCAGCCCGTTGATCGACGGCCTTGTGCGGTCCGGAAAGCTCGACGTGACCGGGATCGCCGGCAAGTGGGAGACCTCGCTGGAGCAGGTCGTGCAGAACCCGCTGCCCGGCGTGCGGCGCGCGTTCGTGATCGCCGGCAGCGACCAGCGCGGCACCATCTACGGCGCCTACGACGTGTCCAAGCAGATCGGCGTGTCGCCGTGGTACTGGTGGGACGACGTGCCGGCGCGGCACTCCGACGCGCTGTACGTGCGGCCCGGCCGGCACACCCAGGGCACCCCGGCGGTGAAGTACCGCGGCTTCTTCATCAACGACGAGAACCCCAACCTTGGCACCTGGGCCCCGGAGTTCTTCGGACCCGGCCGGGCCCCCGGCTTCCCCGGCGGCTTCAACAGCCTGTTCTACGCCAAGGTCTTCGAGACCATGTTGCGGCTGAAGGCGAACTACCTGTGGCCTGCGGTGTGGGGCCGGGCCTTCGCCGAGGACGACCCGCAGAACCACGCCACCGCGACGGCATACGGCGTGATCATGGGAACCTCCCATGAGGCGCCGATGATGCGCGGCATCGAGGAGTGGAACCGGCACCCCAACGCCTACGGCGGCACCGGCGAGTGGAGCTTCCGCCGCAACGCCGACGCGGTCACCGCATACTGGCGCGACGGCATCCGGCGCATGGTGAGCCAGAACTTCGAGGGCGTGGTCACCCTCGGCATGCGCGGCAACGGCGACGTCAGCCTGCCAGACGGCGACGGCATCGACCTGATGACGAATATCATCAACACCCAGCGGCGGGTGCTTGCCGAGGAGACCGGCCGGGACGTGACCACGGTCCCCCAGGTGTGGACGCTGTACAAGGAGGTGCAGCGGTACTGGGACCGCGGCATGCGCGCGCCCGACGACGTGACCGTCGTGTTCACCGACGACAACTGGGGCAACATGCGCAAGCTGCCCGACCCGACGCTGCCCCCGCGGGCCGGCGGGTACGGCATGTACTACCACTTCGACTATGTCGGCGGCGGCCGCAACTACAAGTGGGTCGACACCATCAACCTGGCCAACACCTGGGAGCAGCTGCACACCGCGTACGGCTACGGCGTTGACCGGCTGTGGGTGGCCAATGTCGGCGACATGAAGAACGAGGAGCTACCCCTGCAGCTGTTCCTCGACTACGCGTGGAACCCGAACGCGCTGACGCTGGACAAGCTGCCGGCGTGGGAACGGAGGTACGCGGCGCAGAACTTCGGCGAACGGCACGCCGGGGACATCGCCGAGGTGCTGCACGAGTACGGGACGCTGCAGGGGCGGCGCAAGCCGGAGCTGCTCAACCGGCGGATCACCGTGGATCCGGCCAACCCCAACAACATCAGCTACGACGACCAGGGCAACCCGTTCTACCTGGAGAACTACCGGGAGATGGATCGGGTCACCGCCGAGTGGCAGCGGCTGGCCGGCAGGGCCGAGCGGATCGGCCGCGAGCTTCCACCGTCCTATCAGGACGCCTACTACCAGCTCGTGCTCTACGCGGTGAAGGCGACCGCCAACCTGTACGCCTTGCGCCACGCGGAGTTCACCAACATCCGGTACGCCGCCCAGGGGCGCGCCGCGACCAACGACTTCGCCGCGCTCACCGAGGCCCGGTTCGCCGACGACCTGGCCCTGGCCCACCGGTACAACACCGAGATCGCCGGCGGCAAGTGGCGCAACTTCCAGCTGCAGCCGCACATCGACTACGGGGACGTGGCCAGGTACGGGCCAAACGCGCCGTGGCAGCAGCCCGAGCTCAACAACGTCGCGCTACCCGACGTGATCTTCCCTGCGGTGCGGCGGATCGAGGTGCCCGCGGTGGCGGACATGGGCGTGGCCGTCGACGGGTCGGACAGGTGGTGGCCCGCCGAGCCGACACCGGCGGTGCTGCCCACGTTCAGCCCGTTCCAGAGCCAGCCGGCGCAGTACCTCGAGGTGTTCAACCGCGGCAGCGTCCCCTTCGGATACAGCATCCGAGCGGCGGTCCCGTGGCTGCACGTCTCGCCCGGCAGCGGAACCGTCGACAAGCAGGTGCGTGCCGAGGTCCGGGTGGACTGGTCGCGTGCACCCGCCGGGACCACTCAGGTGCCGATCACGATCACCGGGCCGAATGGCGCCGCGGTCGTGGTGCAGGCCGTGGTGGACAAGCCCGACCTGCCGCGCTCGGCGCGCGGGTTCGTCGAGGCCAACGGGTACGTGTCGATGCTGGCCGACCACGCGACCGACACCGTCGGGAACTGGCTGCGGATCCCCGACATCGGCCGGGACGGGTCGGGCATGCAGCCGGCGCCGGTCACCGCGGCCCGGCGCGCGCCGGACGGCCCGCGCCTCGAGTACACGATGAACGTGACCAGCACCGGCCCGGTCACGGTGTGGGCGTACGTGTCGCCGCGCAACAACGTGCACCCGACCGACGGGTTGAGCTACGCGGTCTCCATCGACGACGGCACGCCGCAGATCGTCAACGTCACGACGGCCACCGGCGCCAACGACACGACCATGAACCGCCAGTGGGAGCGGAACACCTCCGACAACGTCAACCGGACCGCCACCACGCACGTGATCACCACGCCGGGCCGGCACACGCTGAAGTTCTGGGTGGTCGATCCGACGGTGATCCTGCAGAAGCTCGTCGTCGACACCGGCGGCATGCGGCCAAGCTACCTCGGCCCACCCGAAAGCCGGCGGATCGGCTAGGCGGCGCGGGTCAGCGGCCGGTAGGTTCTCCGGGCCGGCGCTGCTGCAAAATCGGTTTCATGACCACGATCTGTGTGACCGGCGCGAGCGGGCGCCTTGGACGGTTCGCCGTGACGGAGTTGCTCGGGCACGGCTACGAGGTCGTCGCCACCGACGTGCGGGCGCCCGAGCGGGACATCGGCGCGCCGGTGCTGCGGGCCGACCTGACCGACTACGGGCAGGCCGTCGAGGTGCTACAGGACGTCGACGCCGTCGTCCACCTGGCCAACATCCCCGCGCCGGACATCTACCCACCGGTCACCACGTTCACGGCGAACACCACGATGAACCACAACGTGTTCCACGCCGCGACCCGCCTCGGCCTGCGCCGCGTGGTGTGGGCGTCCAGCGAGACGACCCTCGGCCTGCCCTTCGACACCCCGCCGCGGTACGCCCCGGTCGACGAGGACCACTATCCACTTCCGACAACGTCCTACGCCCTGTCCAAGGTCGTCACCGAGACCATGGCCGAGCATTTCGCGGCGTGGTCCGGAGTTCCGTTCGTCGCGCTCCGCTTCTCCAACATCCTCGGCCCCACGGAGTACCAGCGGTTCCCCGAGTTCTGGAGCGACCCGACCACCCGGCGGTGGAACCTGTGGGGCTACATCGACCAGCGCGACGCGGCGACCGCCTGCCGGCTGGCCCTCGAGGCCGACGTGACCGCCAGCAGCAGCCACATCATCGCCGCGGCCGACACGGTCATGGACCGGCCATCGGTGGACCTGCTCCGCGAGGTCTACCCCGACACTGCGCTCAAGCGGGACGTCGGCGAGCACGAGACGCTGCTGTCCATCGACCGCGCCCGGCGCGTGCTCGGCTTCAACCCGGAGCATTCCTGGCGGCAGTACCTGTCGTAAGTCTTTGTGGTGCCATAACCCCGGAAAGGCTCACGACGGGTTCTCGGGCTCAGATCGGGGTCATCTCGGTGGAGCGGCGGGTGACCAGGCGGCAGGGCATCTTCTGCAGTCCCTGCTCGAGGGGATGGCCCTCGATGGCGCGCAGCAGCTTGGTGGCGGCCGCGTGGCCGAGCTCGGTGAGGTTGAGGTCCACCGTGGTCAGCGGCGGGCGGCAGCCCTCGGCCATGACCTCCCAGTTGTCCACGCCGACGATGCCGACCTCCTCGGGTACCCGGCGGCCCGCCTCGCGCAGGCCGTCGGCGACCCCGCGGGCGATCTGGTCGCTGCCGCAGAAGATGCCGTTGAACTCCTCGCCGGTGCGCAGCAGGATGGCCGCCGCCTCCCGGCCCCAGCGCTCGCTCCAGTCGCCCATCAGCGGCTCGCCGAGGACGAGCGACTCGCCGGCCGCCGCCAGCGCCGCCTTCGTCGCGGCCGCCCGCTCGCGGGTCGCCAGGTGCCGCTCGGGGCCGGTGATGTGCGCGATCCTGTGCCGGCCGGTGGCGAGCAGGTGCGTGATCGCCAGGCCGACGCCCTGCGCGTCGTCGTGGATGAGGGACAGGTCCTCCGGGCGGTCGGAGCGCGCCCTGGCGTAGACGACCGGGACCGGGAGGTCGGGGCCGAGGGACGGGCGCGGGTCGTAGGTGCGGCCGGTGACGATGATCCCGTCCACCCGGCGGGCCAGCAGCGTGCGCAGGTAGTGCTGCTCGCGGATCCGGTCGCCGCGCCCGTCGCACAGCAGCACCGAGATCTGGCCGGCGCCGAGGGCGTCCTCCGCGCCGAGCATCACCGGGATCGTGAACCGCCCGAAGCTGTCCGTGGTGAGCACGCCGACGGTGTAGGTGCGCCCCTCAAGCAGGCTGCGCGCCAACATGTTCACGTGGAAGCCGAGCTCCTCGGCGGCGACGACCACCCGCCGGCGGGTCTCCGCCCGCAGCTGCCCGCGGCCGTTCAACGCCTTCGAGACGGTGCCGGGGGACACCCCGGCCAGCGCGGCGACGTCGTTGACCGTGACCGCCGTGCCGCGTCGTTTCCGCTGCACCACCTGCGCCTCTTCTCACGGAAAATTTTCCGCAATCATACTGGGTCCATCGTGGCATTGACCAGCGAACTCGGCTAGCCCTATGGTCCGGAAAGCCTTAGCTTTACCGGACTACCCTCGGAAACTTTTCCGTCTCGTCCCACGCGTGGCTTCAGCCTCAAGGGAGAGGACATGGCCAAGTTCACCACCATCGTGGCGGCGGCGTCCGCGCTCGCACTGACCCTGGCCGCGTGCGGCGGCGGGGACAGTGGTGGCGGCACCACCAACGCCAACCCGGACGACGGCACCCAGCTGACGATGTGGGTCCGCTCGGCCACCGACCAGTTCAGCCAGCGCTTGGTCGACGCCTACAACTCCAGCCACAAGAACAAGGTGGCGCTGACGATCATCCCCAACGACAACTACCTGACCAAGGTCGGCACCGCCGCCGGATCGCGCAGCCTGCCCGACATCCTGGCCTCCGACGTCGTCTACACCCCGAACTACACCAAGCAGGGCCTGTTCCAGGACCTCACGGCGGAGATCAAGGCGCTGCCGTACTACGACAACATCGCCAAGTCGCACCTGGACGTCGCGTCCTATCAGGACAAGATCTACGCCGTCCCGCACAAGCTCGACTCCTCGGTGTTCTTCTGGAACAAGGACCTGTTCCGGCAGGCGGGCCTCGACCCGGAGAAGCCGCCGAAGAACTTCGACGAGATCTACGAGTACGCCAAGAAGATCACCGCGCTCGGCAACGGGATCACCGGCTTCGACCTCGCCGGCAACTGCGGCGGCTGCGGCGTCTACACGCTGTTCCCGTACGCCTGGGCGGACGGGCGCGAGGTACTCTCGGCAGACGGCAAGAAGGTCGATATCAACAACGACTCGTTCAAGAAGATCTTCACTCTCTACAAGCGGCTGTCCGATGAGAACCTGGTGGACTCCAGCGACAAGACCCAGGACGGGTCGACCTGGCCGGCGAACTTCCTTGCCGGCAAGGTCGGGATGCTGCCGCTCGGCTCGCCCATCGTCGGCGACCTGCTCAAGCAGACCAAGTTCGAGTGGGGCGTGACCGCGCTGATGTCCCCGGACGGCTCGAAGACCTCGACGTTCATCGGCGGCGACGTGGCCGGCATCTCCGCCACCTCGACCCACAAGGCGCAGGCGTGGGACTTCCTCAACTGGACACTGGAGGAGAGCCAGCAGGTGGAGATCATCTGCAAGAACGGTGACCTCCCCGGCCGGACCGACCTGTCGGGCAACAAGTACACCGCGGCCGACCCGCGCACCAAGACCATCGCCGACGGGCTGAAGAACGGCAAGACCCCGTTCGCCCTGCCGTTCGGCGACCTGTTCAACAACCCGAACGGGCCGTGGGTGGCGACCATCCGCGCCGCGCTCTACGGCGGCGAAGGCATCGACAAGGCCCTCGCCGACGGGCAGGCGAAGATCCAGCAGGGTTTGGACTCGGCCAACTGATGGCCGCTCCGCAAGCCCTGAAGGACTCCCTGGGGGCGGTCGACGTCGCCAGGGAGTCCTCCGCCGCCAGCCCGCGACCCTCGCGCGACTCGGCGGCGCGGCGACCGCTGACCGGGTGGCTGTTCGTCGCGCCGACCGGGATCGTCGTGGCCGGGCTGTTCCTCGCGCCGCTGGTGATCCTGGTCTACATGTCCTTCACGGACTGGCCGCTGCTCGGCTCGCCCGTCCCGAACGGCCTGGACAACTACCGCAGCCTCGGCGACGACGACCTGTTCGTCGGGGCGATCACGTTCACGCTCGTCTACACCGCGATCACGACGGTGGTGCTGTTCCTGATTGCGTTCGTGCTCGTGGCGATCTCCAACAGCGCGCGCCGCGGCGTCCGCTTCTACCGCACCGCGTACTTCCTCCCCTACGTCGTCGGCGTCGCCGCCGCGTCGACGATGTGGTGGCTGGACGCGCAGGACCAGATCGGCCTGTTCAACCAGGTGCTCAAGGGCCTCGGGCTGATCGACCAACCCGTCGGGTTCCTCGAGACGCCGGGCAAGGCGCTGTTCACCGTGATCGCCCTCGTGGTGTGGAAGTTCATCGGCTTCCAGGTCATCGTGCTGCTCGTCGGCCTGCAGTCCATCCCGCACGAGTACTACGAGGCGGCCAAAGTGGACGGTGCGTCGACCTGGCAGCGGTTGCGCTACATCACCGTGCCCAGCCTCAAACCCACCCTCGCCCTGCTGACCGTGCTGTCGATCACCGGCTCGCTGCTCGCCTTCGACCAGTTCTACGTGCTTACCCACGGCGGCCCGGACAACAGCACGGTGACCGTGGTGCTCGCCCTGTACAACCGGGCGTTCCAGTCGTTCCAGCTCGGCGACGCGGCGGCCCAGGCGGTGGTGCTGCTGGTGGTCCTGGTCGTCATCAACGTCATCCAGCTTCGCCTGCTGCGGAACCGGGAGAGCTGATGACCAGACCGCTTCGCACCGCGCTGTTCCACGGGTGGAGCGCCGCGCTGGCGATCGCGTTCCTGTTCCCGTTGCTGTGGGCCCTGCTCAACTCGCTCAAGACCACCGACGAGGCCAACCAGCAGCCGCCCACCTGGTTCCCGCATAGCCTCTCGCTGGACAACTACCGCAACCTCACCACGTTCGACCAGGGCATCGGCACCTACCTGGTGAACAGCATCCTGGTGTCGGCGATCACCGTGATCGGCTCGGTCGTGGTCTGCGTGCTCGGTGGGTACGGCTTCGCCCGCTTCACGTTCCGGGGCAAGAGCCTGCTGTTCGGCTCGACGCTGGCGATCCTGATGGTGCCGTACGCGACCATCCTGCTGCCGCTGTACATCCTGCTCAGCCGGATCGGCCTGGGGAACACGCTGCTCGGCCTGGCCCTCGTGCTGGTCATGTTCCAGCTTCCGTTCGGCATCTTCCTGATGCGCAACAGCTTCGAGGCGATCCCGCGCGAGCTCGAGGAGGCCGCGCTGGTCGACGGCTGCTCGAGCTTCGGCGCGTTCCGGCACGTCTCGCTGCGCATCGTGCTGCCCGGGGCGGTCACCGTCGCCCTGTTCTCGTTCCTCACCTCCTGGAACGAGTACCTCGCGCCGCTGATCTTCCTCAACGACGGGTCGAAGTACACGCTGCCGGTGATGCTGGTGAACATCCGGTACGCCTCGTACAACATCATCGATTTCGGTGCGCTGCAGGCGGGGATCGTGATCGCGATGGTGCCCTGCCTGGTGGTGTACCTGCTCCTGCAACGTTTCTATGTCAGCGGCCTGGTCGCCGGCGCCCTGCGCGGGTAAGAGTCGAAGGAGAACCACGTGACGCCTCCCATCCGCGGGCCGGTCTCGCCGCTGGCCACGTCGCGCCTGGCCGTGCGGCCGCTCGGCCTCGACCAGGTCGAGCTCACCGGCGGGTTCTGGGCCCGGTGGCAGCGGCAGAACCGCGAGGTGACCACCCCGCACGCGCTGAGCTGGCTGGAGCGGGACGGCTCGGTGGCGAACCTGCGCAGCCTTGCCAAAGTGGGGAGCTCTGTGCCACATCAAGGCATGTGGTTCAGTGACTCGGATGTCCACAAGGTACTGGAGGCGCTGTCCTGGGACCTCGGCCGCGCGCCGTCGGCCTACCTGTCGGGCTCGGTGAGCGAGCTGGCCGAGGTGCTGCGGGCGGCGCAGCAGGAGGACGGCTACCTCAACTCCTACGTGCAGGCCGGGCACGACGTCCGCTGGGACAACCTGGTGATGAGTCACGAGCTGTACTGCATCGGGCACCTGATCCAGGCCGGCGTGGCGCACGCGCGCGCGACCGGAACCGACGAGCTGCTCGACATCGCCCGGCGCGCCGCCGACTGCGTCGTGCGGGACTTCGCCGAGCTGCGGCGCAAGGACACCGACGGCCACCCGGTCATCGAGATGGCGCTGGTCGAGCTGTACCGGCAGACCGGTTCCCGGCCGTACCTGGAGCTGGCCCAGCAGCTGATCGACGTGCGCGGCCACCGGGTGCTCGATCCCAAGGGACACTTCGACTCGACCTACTACCAGGACGCCGTTCCGGTGCGCGAGCAGTCCACGGTGGTCGGTCACGCGGTGCGCGCCCTGTACCTGCTCTGCGGCGTCGTCGACGTCTACACCGAGACCGGCGAGCGGGCGCTGCTCGACAGCGCGCTGCGGCAGTGGGAATCGTTGCTGGCCACCAAGATGTACCTCAACGGCGCGGTCGGCTCCCGGTTCGACGGCGAGTCCTTCGGCGACGAGTACGAGCTGCCGCCCGACCTGGTCTACGGCGAGACCTGCGCGACCATCGCCAGCGTCATGCTGTCCTGGCGGCTGCTGCTGGCCACCGGGCAGAGCCGGTTCGCCGACCACATCGAACGCGCGCTGCACAACCTGTTCGCCGCGTCCACCTCGGTCGAGCGGGACGCGTTCTTCTACAACAACCCGGCCCAGCGCAGGACGGCCCGACCGGCCGCCCCCACCCAGACCCGCCCGCAACGCGCCGAGGCCCCCGGCACCCGCCCGCACTGGTTCCAGTGCGCCTGCTGCCCGCCCAACATCATGCGCACGGTCGCCTCCCTCGGCGGCTACGTCGCCACGTGTGCCGACGACGGAATCCAGATCCACCAGTACCTGCCGGCCGTGATCAACGCGCCCGCCGGCTCGCTCACCATGGCCACCGACTACCCGCTGGACGGCACCGTCGAGCTGACCGTCACATCGTCCACGAGCGACACTCCGTGGACGCTGGCCCTGCGGATCCCCGACTGGTGCCGTGGCGCCACCGTGACGGTCAACGGCGACGCCGCCTCGGCGTCGCCCGGTGAGCGTGGCTACCTCGAGCTCGCGCGGCCCTGGCAGGAGGGTGACCGGATCACCCTCACCCTGCCCATGCCGCCGCGCCTGACCACCCCCCACCCGGCCGTCGACGCACTGCGCGGCACCGTCGCCATCGAACGCGGCCCGGTGGTGTACTGCCTGGAAAGCCCGGACCAGGCCGACGGCGTGGACCTCAACCACGTCGAGATCCTCGTCGACGAGCCGCTCGCCGAGGAGCCGCGGCCGGATCTCCTCGGCCAGCCGGTCATCGTGGTCACGGCGGCCGGCTTCGCCCGCGACGACTCCGCCTGGGCCGGCTCCGGCTGGGCCACCCTCGGCGAGCAACCCCCACCCACCGGCCGCCCGGTCCGGCTCACCGCGATCCCCTACCACCTCTGGGCCAACCGCGGCCCATCGGTCATGCGCATCTTCATCCCCACCCGCCACACTTAACCCCGTGTTGGCGCCTGGCGTCGTCGTGTTGGCGCCTGGCGTCGCGTGAGCGGCCAACACGGCGACGTGAGCGGCCAACACGGCGGTATTTCCCGCGCTTCTTCCGCATCCGAGGAACCACAGGACGACTGTGGAAGGAGACGGGTATGTCCGAGGTGTACCAGGCGCGGGCGGACGCGGACCGGGCGTTGTTGCTCGCCCGGACGGAGTCGCCGTTCACGATCACCGTGCGTTTTCTCGGCGGGTTGACGCAGCGGCAGATGGACGCGTTCGCGACGGCGGCCGACCGGTGGGTGCGGGTGATCGTGGGCGATCTGCCGGACGTGGAGCTCGACGGCGAGGTGATCGACGACGTCCTGATCGTCGCGCGGGGCGAGGAGATCGACGGCGAGGGGCAGGTGCTCGGGCAGGCACGGATCACCCACGTGCGGCCGCGGGGCGCCGAGCCGTCAGCGCTGCTGCCGGTGCGCGGTGAGATGACGTTCGACAAGAAGGATCTCGCCCGGATGGAGACCTCGGGGACGCTCGGGGATGTGATCACCCACGAGATGGGGCACGTCCTCGGGCTCAGCGGCGGGCTCTGGGCGGCCAAGGGCCTGCTGGTCGGCGCCGACACCGACGATCCGACGTTCTCCGGGCCGGCGGCGATGGCCGAATACCACAAGCTGCGCGGCGGATCGGGCGATCCGGTGCGGGTGCCGGTGGAGAACACCGGCGGACCGGGCACCAGGGGGACGCACTGGCGCGACGAGGTGTTCGGCAACGAGCTGATGACGGGCTTCGTCAACCGGCCGCCGAACCCGCTGAGCCGGGTCACCGCCGCCGGCCTCGGTGACCTCGGCTACCAGGTCGACGTCGACGCAGCCGACGACTACGACCTGCCGTCGGCCGACGCGCTGCTGGCGGTCGTGGCGCAGGAGCGGGTGCCGTGCCACAGCCTGGTTGCGATGCGAGACGACCCGGTCGAGGTGTCCCGCGAGAGCGTGAAAGCCTGATCCCACAAGACGATCGGCCGGTTCCAGGGGGACCGGCCGATCGTCGTTCAGCAGCTCCAATGCATTTTCAACCGGTCGATGTCCCCCCAGAGCCCGGGGTCGAACGTGGCCAAGGCGCGGAACCGGTACCGCTCGGCGCTGCTCGGCATGGTCCGCACGAACTTGCGCCAGTCTCCCCCGGTCGGATGCTCGTTGGCCAGCGAGCCCAGAATGGCACGGTTGCGGTCGAGCAGGTCGACGTGCCAGATCACCCACGCGTCGTCGTCATCGCCGCTGCTGACCGTCCCGTCGAACATCGCGACGCCGTTGGGAAACAGGGTCCACGTGGCGCCCTCGAACATCGTGCAGTCACCGCTGCGGATCAGCCCCCAGGTGAACTCCCACGGTTCCCAGCCGGTGAGGTGCACCGCGCTCACGTTCGCTACTTCCCTGATGACAGACCGGTTCATGGCTCTGCCCCTTACCCTCGAACGTCCGATGTTGACACTCAGCAGATGCCATGCCCCCGTTGACTGATACCCGGCTACCGGCCGGGAGTCGCGGGCAGGGCAAGCGCGACGGCAAGACCATCGTCCAGGAACATGAGCCCGCGCTCCCCGAACCGCCGGAAGGCGTTCGCCACCACGGAAACCGGCACACCGAGACCCAACTCGCGGTGCACGGCCATGGCGGTACGCGGCCGGTCGACACAGGCAAGGTAGATCTCGGCGAGCGTGTCGCGGAACGTGTAGGTGCCGCGGCTGTCCCGGTGCCGCCCGTCGTAGATCTGCAGGAACCCGGGCGCGGACCGGTAGACGAGCACCGGCGGCGGATCGGCCCGCCACGCGGCCGACCACCGCGTCACCGCGTCGCCCAACGCCTCGTAGGCGGCCGGGTCCAGCGCCTGCTCCAGCTCGTAGTCGAAGAAGTAGGCGACCCGCTCGATGTCCACTGTGGCCGGATACACCCGCCGGTAGCTGGGCTCGGGTTCCCGCCACCGCATGGGAAACCGGTCCGGCCGAGTGAACAGCGGGCTGAACCGCTCCAACCACACCCGGTCGGCGCTGGCCGGCGGCTGCAGGTGGACCAGGTGCGGCACGACGGCCGCCTGCGCGGCGTAGTCCTCGGCCGTCTCGCCGGGGAACCCCCACAGGATGTTCCAGTCCACGATCATTCCGTAATACCGGGCCCAGCGCAGGACGTTGACGTTCTGCGCGGCGCGCACCCCCTTGTCCATCAGCCGGAGCACGTGCGAGCTGAGGGACTCCAGACCCGGCTGCAGGCGGGCCACACCCGCCTCGGCCAGCAGCTTCAGCTGCGCCCGGGTCAGGTTCGCCTTGACCTCGTAGAAGATCTGGTAGTCCCGGCGTCCCGCGGTGATCGCCGGGAACAGCCTCTTGAGGTAGGCCGGGTCGAGGATGTTGTCGACGGCCTCGAAGCGGAAGCTGCGGTACCGCCGCGCCTGCTGATCGAGCTCGCCGAGCACCCGCTCCGGCGACTTGGCCCGGAACCGCATGGTGGTTCCGTTGAGCCCGCAGAACGTGCAGTGGTGCTTGGCGCCCCACCAGCAGCCCCTTGCGGACTCGAAGGGAATCGCGATGTGCTCGGTGGGCAGCCCCAACCGCGCCGCACGGTCGAAGTACTCGCCGTAGTCCGGCGCCGGCAGCTCGTCGAGCCGCGCGTGCGGCGCGGCCGGCGGGGTCGCGACGACCCGGTCGCCGGCCCGCCGGGCCACCCCGGGGATCCCGGACGGTTCCGCGCCGGATGCCAGCGCGTCCAGCAGGCGGGGAAACGCCGTGTCGCCCTCGCCGATGACCGCGAAGTCGACGCATTCGACGGAACGCACCAGCTCCAAGCCCATCTCGCCGTCGAAGTTGGCTCCGCCGAACACGGTCACGAGGTCGGGATACCGCCGTTTGAGCCGGCGGGCCAGCGCGAACGACGCCGCATTCTGCTGAAACGTCGAGCTGAACCCGACCACCCTGACCCCGTCGAACTCGTCGACGAGCGCATCAAGGAACGCGGGTACGTCGTGCTCGCGGATGGCGAGCAGACGCTCCCGCGCGCTCCCGGCCTCACCGGCCAAATAGGACAGTTCGGCCTCGAACTCCGCGAGGAGCTTGCCGTCCGGGTCGGGCGCCGCGTCGCCGAACGCCTCGACCGAGAACAACCAGTCGCCGAGCTGCCGGCCGCGATGGTCGGCCAGCAGCCGGTAGTGGTCCAGCCCGATCCGCACCGCGAAGTCGAGGTTGGCGTGCAGGGTGCGCACCGGAAACCCGTGCGCCTCCCCGATCGCCTTCAGCAGTCCTAGTTGGATGGACGGGCGGTCGGCCTGCTGGAACGGCATGCAGACGATGACGGTGGGCCACGCCGCCCGCGACGCGCGCGGGACGTGCTCGGCCCGCTCGGCGACGGCGGTCACGGATGGGATCCGCGACTGATTCCGCGACTGATCCCCGCGGCGGGGGCTTTGCCGATCCCGGTCGGCCAGGACCGGGTGATCATGGCGCTCGACGTGATGCTGGCGTCCTGGTACGCCAGGATGACCGCCGCCTGGTCCGGTTCGAAGCAACCGTCGAACTCGTCGTCGAGGGACTCCTCCGGAACGGTGGCGTCGAAGGCGATCCGCAGGATCGCGTCGAGCAGGGCGCGCTGCGCCTCGGTCAGGTCGAGCTCCCTGAGCTTGTCGCACAGGTCGGTGAGCTCCTCCTGGGTGATGGACTGGTGAGCCATGACATTCCTCCTACGGCTTCGAGTTTCGTCCACTGTCTACTTCAGCCGAGCTTCGCCCGCACCTCGTCGGCGTCGGGATGGCCGAGCCGCTCGAGGATGTCGTACGCCTGCTGCCACCCGGCGCGCGCCGACTCGGCGTCGCCGGTGGCCTGGCGCAGGTCGGCCAGCGCGATCAGCACGATCGCCTCGTTGATGAGATATCCGTTGCGGTGAAAAAGCTCCAGCGCCTTCTTGTGGCAGGCGATCGCCTGGGTGTTGTCGCCGAGCTGGCTGTGGGCGCAGCCGAGGCTGTGCAACGTCTGGGCCGCGCCCAGCTGGTCGCCGAGGCGCACCTGCAGATCGAGGGCCTCCTGGCAGTACCGCACGGCGGCGGCGGGCTCGCCGAGCAGCGCGTGGAACCAGCCGACGGCGTTGAGCTCCTTCGCCTGCCCCGCCTGGTGATCGGCCGCCCGGAACAGGGCAAGGGCCCGTTCGGCGTGCCCGAGCGCGTCGGCGATCTCCTTCTGCCGTTCGAGCAGCCAGGCGAAGTAGTGGTGCACGTAGGCCTGCCCGATCCCGTCGTCGGCCTTCCGGTACAGATCCAGCGCGGCGCTCAGATCCCGGCCGGCGTCGTCGTACCGGTCGAACCAGATGTAGGTCGTGCCCAGATAGCAGTGCGCGAACGCCTGTTTGAGCCCGTCGCCGAGCCGGCGCGCCGCGGCCAGCGCCACGGTGAGCGCGTCGATCTCGTCGTGCCAGTGCCCCTGCATCGCCAGGAAGCGGCGGATCGACCAGACGAGCTCCCAGACCTGGGTGTCGAGCTCGGTGTCCTGGTGCAGCGCCATGAGCAGGACACGGTGCTCGGCCTTGAACCAGGCGAGGGCGTGCGCGTGGTCGGCGATCCGTTCGGACTCGGCGCCCGGCGGAAGCGGGGTCAGCGTTGGCGGCACCTCGCGGCGGGGATCCAGGAAACCGTCGGCGTGGTAGGCGGTGTGCGCGTAGTACCCGAGCATGCGGCGGATCGCCTGGTCCCGGTCCGCCGGTGATTCCTCCACGGTGGCCAGTTCGGCGGCGTAGGCGCGCAGCAGATCGTGGCAGCCGTACCGGCCGGGGCTGTGCTCGGTGATCAGATGCGCCTGGGCCAGCTCGGCGAGCACCGGCCGGATCCTGGGCACCGGTAGGCCGGCCAGGCTCGCCGCGGCGGGGCGGCCGATGTCCGGTCCGGGATGCAGGCCGAGCAACCGGAACAGCCGGGCGGCGGCCGGACTCAGGCCGAGGTAGGACCAGGAGAACACCGCCCTGGGGTCGGTGGCCGGGTCGGCGCCGGCGAACTCGTCGAGGCCGCCGCGGGCTTCGCGCAGCTGCCCGGCCAGCGCGGCAAGGCTGAACCCGGGATGGGTGGCCGCCCTTGCGGCCACCACGGCCAGCGCAAGCGGCAGGCTCGCGCACAGCCGGATGATCTCTTCGACCGCGGCGGGCTCGGCCGCGACCCGGTCGGCGCCGATCCGCGCGCGCAGCACGGCGTGCGCCTCGGTCCGGTCGAGCAGATCGACCGGGATCGGCCGCGCGCCGGCCGTGACCAGGCCGGCGAGCTGGTTGCGGCTGGTCACCAGCGCCACGCTGCCGGGCGCGCCGGGCAGCAGCGGGCGCACCTGCTCGGCGTCGCGGGCGTTGTCCAGCACCACCAGCACCCGCCGGTTCGCGAGCAGGCTGCGGTACAGGCCGACCTGAGCCTCCACTGTGGTCGGAACCCGGTCCGGCGGCACCTCGAACGCCTCGAGGAATCCCCGCACCGCCTCGGCGGGATTGACCGGCGAGCCGGTCGGGTCGAACCCGCGCAGGTTCACGTACAGCTGGCCGCCGGGGAAGCCGGCGCGGACCCGGTGTGCCCAGTGGACGGCCAATGTGGTCTTGCCGACCCCGGCGGTGCCCGAGAGCACCACGATCCGCGCGGTCGCCGACCCCCCGTCGGCGAGGTCGTCGAGCCGGCGCAGCTCCGCCTCGCGCCCGGCGAAGCCGTGGGTGTCCGGCGGTAGCTGGGCGGGCGTGGCGATCGGCGCGCCGGTGGGCGCGGCGGCCGGCTCGCCTGCGGGCGCGGCCGGCAGCTCACCCCGCAGGATCGCGCCGTGCAGCGCGCGCAGCTCCGGACCGGGGTCGGTGCCGAGCGCGTCGGCGAGCCGCTGCCGGACGACGGCGTAGCGCTCGACGGCCTCGGCGTCGCGCCCCGCGGCGTGCATGGCGCGCATGAGCAGCGCCTCCAGCGGCTCGGCAAGCGGATACTCGCCGATGAGCTCGGGCAGCGTGCCGATCACCGCGGCGGTGTTGCCCAGCCGCAGCTCGATCTCGCCCCAGGTCACGGCCGCGTCGAGGCGCCGCCGGTGCCAGGCCGTGCGGACCCGGCCGGCCCAGTCGCCGCCGATCCCGGCCAGCGGCGCGCCGCGCCAGCAGCGCAGCGCCTCGGTCAGGGCCGCCGCCCGCTCGGCATCCGTGCCGCGCGGGTCCTTTCCCCGCTCGACCAGGCGGTTGAACCGGTGCAGGTCGACCAGATCCGGGTCGATTTCCAGCACGTAGCCGGCGCTTCGGCGGGCCAGCCCGGCCGGCGTGCCCGCGGCCCGGTTGAGCAGCCGGCGTATTCGACTCAGATGCGAATAGAGCACATTCCGGGCCTCCGCGGGCGGATTGTCACCCCAGACCCGGTCGATGAGCGTCTCGATGGGAACCGGGCGCCCGGCGTCGACCGCGAGCGCGGCGAGCACGGCCTGCTGGCGCGGCGTGCCGACATCGAGCAACTGCCCCGCGACCTGTAGCTGCATCTCCCCGAGCAGCCGGAACTCCATCCCGAGAGTCTCCAGGTGTGGTCGGCACGTCGCCAACGGTTTAACCGATGGCTTAACCGATGCTGCCTGGTCCGCAAGGTCGCTGCAAGGTCGGCGAGCAGGGCGTGGCGAAATCGTGAGACCCGTCCACATCGGTCCGTGGTGATCGGCCCCGGTCGGTGTGGGAACGGAGGAGGAACGATGCACCACGACTCGCCGGTCGCGCCGTTGCTGGAAAATGCGGCACGCGGAATGGAATCGGCCTGGGCGGAAATCGTCAAGCGCTACGCTCCGCTGGTTTTCTCGGTGTGCCAGCGGTACGGCATCGGCGGCGCGGACGCCCAGGACGTCGCCGGCTCGGTCTGGCTGCGGCTGGTGTCGAACCTGCGGACCATTCGCGAACCGGAGGCGCTGCCCGGCTGGCTGCTGACCACCGCCCGGCACGAGTGCCTGATGCTGCTGCGGCACAAGAACCGCCAGATCCCCACCGACGGCGCGCTGTTCGGTGCCGTGGTGGATCACGACATCGACGCGAGCCTGATCGGCGACGAGCGCCGCGCCGCCGCGAGGGCGGCCTTCGCGGCGCTGCCGCCGCGGGACCGGCAACTGCTGTCGATGCTGTTCAGCGACCCGCCGAAGCCGTACAAGGAGATCAGCTCGACGCTGGGCATCCCGGTCGGCGCGATCGGCCCGACGAGGGCCCGCTGCCTGAGCCGGGCGCGCCGCACGCCCGCGATCGCGGCGCTGCTCGTCGCCGACCGACCGGACGGCGTGCCGCACGTCTCGCATGACCTGCAGAGCGACCGGATCGCCGGCTGATACCCGCGAATGGAAAATGCTGTGATCCGCGTCCCGTCACGCACAAATTGGATTGAGCCGTTCGGACGCTTCCCGATTGTCCATTCCGGTCGCGACGTTGCGCGGCCAGCCTTGCCCTGGACGGGCTGCTCCGGGCCGCGGACAACGGACAACGCGACGTGTTCTCCGGAGAGTCACTCCTCGGGGAGGACCCCGAAACCGTCGCCGGGCTACCGCATTGCCCACCCGGGACGGCTAGTGCTCGACCTGCACCTGCAGCCGCCGCGCGGTGTCGAGCCAGGCCGAACGTTCAGCGCGCAGAGGGTGGGCGGCGGGGGTGGCGGCCAGTGCCGCGCGACCCAGCTCGACGGCTTCGTCCACATCGGACGGCTCGCCGGCCTGCTCGAACCGGCACAGCAGCGCCATCGCGAGGTTGAACAGCGCGTCGGCGTGATCGGGCGGTCCGGTCAGCACCTCCTGCCGGAACAGGGAGATCGCCCGCTCCAGGTGATCGATGCGGCCGGTCCGGTCGTACTCGCCGAGCAGCGCCACGCCGGCGTCGTAGGGCGACGCGAGCCCGAGGAAGTCCCGCACGCCGGCAGGCACCAGCCGAGGGTCGACGGCGTGCAGCCTCGTGTAGAGGGCGGTCGCCAGGTGCAGGTCGGCCTCGCCGTGCTCCGGCCGCAGCGCCTGGTACCGGCACAGGTGCAGCGCCGCGACGCGGGACAGGCTGCCGGCGTCCGGATCACCCGACGCGGCCAGCTCGGCCACCACGTCGAGGGCCCGTTCCTCGAGCACCCCGGAGGGGTCCCCGCCGGCATGCCGGGCGATGCGGTCGTCGAGATCGGCGAGGAGCCGGTCCTTCATGGTTCACCATCGTGCCCGAGCCTTCGGCCGCCTGAAACCGCCCGAGAGCACCTGAAACCGTGGTGAAACCCGGGTGAACCGGTCGGGTCGCAGGCTTTGAGCATGACAACGACAAACCTCAACCAGTCAGCGATCGCGGTGGTCGGGCTGCGGAAGTCGTTCGGGGACAAGGTTGTGCTCGACGGCATCGACCTGGACGTGCCGCGCGGAAAGATTTTCTCGCTGCTCGGGCCGAACGGCGCGGGCAAGACCACGACCGTCAACATCCTGTCCACCCTGATCCGCGCCGACGGCGGGCAGGCGTGGGTGGCCGGGCACGACGTGGCCGCCGAGCCCGACCCGGTGCGCGCCGCGATCGGCGTCACCGGGCAGTTCTCCGCGGTGGACCACCTGCTCACCGGCGAGGAGAACCTCCGGCTCATGGCCGACCTGCACCACCTGGGCAAGGCCGAGGGCCGCCGGCGCGCCGCCGAGCTGCTCGAGCGGTTCGACCTGGTCGAGGCCGGCAAGAAGATGGCCCAGACCTACTCCGGGGGCATGGGCCGCCGGCTCGACCTGGCGATGACCCTGATCGGTGACCCGGAAGTCATCTTCCTCGACGAGCCGACCACCGGCCTGGACCCGCGCAGCCGCCGCGGCATGTGGCAGATCATCCGCGACCTGGCCAGCCGGGGCGTCACGATCTTCCTGACCACGCAGTACCTGGAGGAGGCCGACCAGCTCTCCGACCGGATCGCGGTCCTCGACCACGGCAGGATCGTCGCCACGGGCACCCCGGACGAGCTCAAGCGGCGCATCCCCGGCGGGCACATCCTGCTGCGGTTCGCCGACGCCCGCAGCCTGGCCTCCGCCGCGGAGGTGCTCGGCAACGTCACCCGCGACGACGACGCGCTCACCCTGCAGGTCCCCAGCGACGGCAGCATGCGGGCGCTGAAGACCCTGCTCGACCGGCTCGACGACTGGTCGATCGAGGTCGACGGGCTGACCGTGCACACCCCCGACCTCGACGACGTCTTCCTCACCCTCACCGGTCAGCCCACGAACGAGGAGGTCACGACCTCATGAGCACCCTGTCCTACGCCCTGACCGACTCGGCGACGATGCTGCGCCGCCAGCTGCGGCACATGCTGCGCTATCCGGGCCTGACGGTGCAGCTGGCCCTCATGCCGATCATCTTCCTGCTGCTGTTCGTCTACGTCTTCGGCGGCACGCTGGGCAACGGCATCGGCGGAGGTTCGGGCGGCCGCGACGCCTACGTCAACTACGTGGTCCCCGGCATCCTGATGATGATGGTGGCGCTCGGCGCGACCGGCACCGCGATCTCGGTCTCCATGGACATGACCCAGGGCATCATCGCCCGGTTCCGCACCATGGCCATCGCCAGGGTGTCGGTGCTGACCGGCCACGTGGTCGGCAGCATGATCCAGACGATGCTCGGCTGCGGCCTGGTCACGGTCGCCGCGCTGCTGGTCGGGTTCGACCCGAACGCGACGGCGGTCGAGTGGATCGTGGTGGCAGGTGTCCTTGCGATGATCACCTTCGCGCTGACCTGGCTGTGTGTTGCGCTCGGCCTGGCGGCCAAGACCGTCGAGTCGGCCAGCAACACCCCCACCCCGCTGACGATCCTGCCCTTCCTGGGCAGCGGGTTCGTCCCGACCGACTCGATGCCGGGCTGGCTGCGGGTCTTCGCCGACTACCAGCCGTTCACGCCGATCATGGAGACGATCCGGGGGCTGCTGCTCGGCACCGGGATCGGCAACAGCGGCGTCGTCTCGATCGCCTGGTGCGCCGGCATCGCGCTGGTCAGCTACATCTGGGCGAAGAAGCTGTTCAACCGCGATCCCGCAGGCAAGTGAGCGCCGCGGCCCGTAACTGATCACGATCAAGGCCGGCGTACGACGAGACCGCCTCGTCGTACGCCGGCCCGTCGGCGCGCTCGGCGTCCCGGCGGGCCTGGGCGGACGACATGGTCGGCTGGAAGTTCGTCAGGAACCGGAACCGCTCCGCCAGCGCGATCAGCCGCACCCCGGACTTGTGCTCGCCCCGGGCGAGGTCCACCATGCCCAGCGCCAGCAGCAGCGTGCCGGCCAGCGGCAGCTCCATCAGGTACGGCGGCGGCTTGGCCATGGGGTTCGAGAGGATCCTCGTCGCCGAGTCCAGCAGCTCGCCCGCGACGGCGTCGACCCGATCGAGCCGGCCGTGCCGGGCGTGGGCGACCACGGCGGTGGCCCGCGACTCGATCCCCCACGGATCCAGCTCGGCCGGAATGCCGGGATACAGGTTGCCGGGGGCGTTGCGCACCTGATCGACGACCCGCCGCCAGGCGCGCAGCCCCGTCTCGATCTCATCGCGCGCGAGCTGCACCTCCGCCCGCACGGCCAGGGCATAGCCGAGCGCGCTGTAGACCTCGATGCGCTCCGGCGCCGACGCCAACCAGCGCGCCGCCTCGTCGACGGCGCCGATCTGCAGGCTGGCGAGCACGATCCACAACCGGAGCCCGGCCGCGTCGGGCGCGCCGAGCCGGTCCAGCACCGGGAGGGCTTCCAGCAGCATGTCGCGCGCCTCGCCACCCCGTTCGAGCTGCAGGCACAGTTCGGCGACCCGGCACCGGGAGGTCGCCTGCAGCCACGGGAGGTCCGCGGCCGCGAACGACTCCTGCGACCGCCTGGCGCAGTTCAGGGCGCTGTCGAGGTCGCCGCCGCCCTCCCAGGCATAGCTGGCGAGTTGGTTGGCGGCGCCGGCCACGAGCGGCTCGTCGCTGGCGCACAGCGCGTGGATGGCCTCGATGCCGTCCGGCGCCGAGACGAGCACCAGCGAGACGGCGCCGGCCAGGGTGTTCGGCGGCGCCGGCGGCAGCCGGCGCAGGGCGACCAGCGTGCGGGCCGGGTGCGGACCCTTGAGGGCGAAGGCGAAGCTGGTCATCAACACCAGGGCCCCCCGGGTGACCTCGACGAGTCCGGGCTCGGGCCGGAAGTGCGACAGCAGCCAGCCGGTCTCCTCGGTCATGGTCGTCAGCCGGGTGTATTGGGACTCGATCGCCCACAGGACGCCCAGCACGGCGGCGGTGGCCGCGACCGTGGCGCCGTCCCCCCGGGTGATCGCGTGCCGCTGCGCCTGCAGCAGGTTGTCCTGCTCGGCCCGGATCAGCTCGATCGCCGCGTACGGCTCACGACTGAGCGACGCCTCGTGCTGTGCCAGCCCGAACCCCCTTGCCCAGCCGAGGAAATCGGTGACGACCGGGTCGGTCTCCCCGGCCTGGTCGCGGCGCGCGGCGCTGAACTCGCGCACGGTCTCCAGCATCCGGAAGCGCGTGCCGGACGGAGCGTCGATCACCTTCAGCAGCGACTGGTCGACCAGCTCCTCCAGGATCTCGCCGTCCCCGACGAGCCGCTGCGCCGCGGCCGAGGTGAACCCGCCTGGGAAGATCGACAGCGCCCGCATGGCCCGCTGCCCGGCCTCGTCGAGCAGGTTCCAGCTCCAGTCGACCACGGCCTGCAGGGTGCGGTGCCGTTCCGGTGCGTCCCGGGAACCGCCGCGCAGCAAGGAGAACCGGTCCTTGAGCCGGCCCGCGATCTCGGTGACCGACATGACCCGGACCCGCGCCGCGGCCAGTTCCACCGCCAGCGGCAGCCCGTCCAGGTGCGCGCACAGCTCGCTGACCACGGGCTCGGGAAGATCCACCCCGGGCCTGGCCGCCCTTGCCCGCTGCGCGAACAGCTCCACACAGGTCGGCGGGCTCAGCTCCGGCAGCAGGTACACCGACTCCGACGACAGGCCGAGCGGGGCCCGGCTGGTGGTGAGCACCCGCAGCTCCCTCGTCATCGACACCAGGGCGTGCACCAGCTCGGCCGCGCCACGGATGACGTGCTCGCAGTTGTCCAGCACGAGCAGCGCGGAGCCGGGGCCGAGGGCCTCGACGATCCCGGGCAGGACGTCGCGGGGACCGCCGGGGAGCCCGATCCGGGCCTCGCCGACGCCGAGCACCGACGCGACCTCGCCGAGCACGTCCTCGTCGGTGGTCACCCCGGCGAGCGCGACGAGGTGCACGAACCGCTGCTCGGCCTGGCGGCTCACCACGTGCGCGAGCCGGGTCTTGCCGAGGCCGCCCGGCCCGACGATCGAGGTGACCCGGGAGGAGCGCACCATGGCGGCGACCGCGGCGATGTCGTCGTCCCGGCCGAGCAGCGGGTTGGGCTCGTGCGGAATGCCGTGCCGGACGGCCGGCGCCTCGTCGTCGAGCAGCTGCCGGTGCAGGGCCTGCAGCGCCGGCCCCGGATCGGTGCCCAGCTCGTCGCGCAGCGCCCGGCGGTACGCCTCGTACCTGGCCAGCGCCGCGGCCGGGCCCGCCGTCGCCGCCTCGCAGCGCAGCAGCTCCAGCAGGATCTCCTCGTCCCTTGGCCGCTGCCGGGCCAGCTCGGCGAGCGGCTCGACCGCCTCGTCCCGCCGGCCGAGCCGGGACAGCGCCAGCGCGCGGGCCCGCAGCAGCGACCGGTGCGTCGCCGCCCGCTCGAGGCGCAGCTGGGACACCGGATCGTCGGGCGTGCCGGCGCCGTCGGCGGTGGCCCCGTTCCACAAGGCGAGCCCGGCCTCGGCGTGCGCCAGCGCGGCCGCGTGGTCGCCGGCCCGCGAGCTGCGGGCGCTGGCCGCGGCGCTGAGCAGGACGGCGGAGGCGTCGACCTGATCCTCGCCCAGCGCGAGGCGGTAGCCGGTGGGGGTGGTGACGATGACCTCGGCGCCCAGCTGCGCCCTGGCGCGGGAGACCAGGATCTGCAGCGCCTTGGTCGGGTTCTCGGGTTGCTCGTCCGGCCACAGCCCGTCCACCAGCCGGGCCGTGCTGGCGCCCGTGCGCAGGTCACCGGCCAGCAGCGCGAGCAGCCCGCGCAGCCGCGGGCTGGTGATCTCCCGGTCCCGGTAGGAGACCCGGGACAGCAGGGCCAGCTCGGTGGTCACCGGCCCAGGTTATTGCGCGCCCGGCGTTCGGCGGGAGCCGGCGCGGGTACTCGCGGGTGTGATGACCACGCCACCGGAACCCGACCAGCCCAGGCCGCCCGTGCCGGACCCGGATCCGATTCCGCCCGTGCCCGAGCCGGACCCGGTGCCGCCGATCGGACCGGAGCCGCTGCCGCCGATGCCGCCGACCCCGGACCCGCCGCCGGTTCCACCGGGGCCCTGACCGCTCAGCGGAGCTGATACCTCCGGCCTTCGACGCCCCACTCGCCGAACGGCGGGTCGACGCCCAGGTCGATGGCGTGGATCGACGGCCGGCCGATGTGCGCGAACACCAGCCGCCGGACGCCGTGCTCGCGGGCCGCGCGGGCGGTGTCGGCCACGCAGGCATGCCCGCCGGCGTTGCCGGCGAAGCGGATGGGGCGGTTCCAGCCGGCGGCGTCGGCGAACATCAGGTCCGCTCCCTGCGCCCATGCGGGGAACTCCCAGAACTCCGGGGCCCACACCGCCCGGCCCCGGCCGTCGTCGATGAGGTAGCCGTAGGTCGGATGTGCCGTGTGGACCACGGGTTGCGGCTCGACGCGCAGCGTCCCTCGCACGAAGCCGGCCACCGCGGCCGCGGTCCCGCGGGTCCGGGCGAGGCGCCGGATCTCGCGAATGAGCTCGGCACGGGCGTCGGTGACCAGCCAGGCGTCGATGTGCCGATCGGGTTCGGCGCCCATCCCGCCGTCGAACATGACCCGCCAGCCATGCGCGGACAGCAGCAGACCCGCCGGCCGGTACCGGGGCGAGCTCATCGCGCCGACCCCGAGCAGGGTGAGCCTCATCGGACCGCGGGCCGGCACGGGATCTCGTCGGCCAGGAGGTTGCCGATCCCGGCGCGTTCGGCCAGCACCGGGCGGAAACCCTCCACATCGGGTGGCTCCGGCACGGCACCCGGTTACCCGTTTCCGACTCCCGCACACGGGTACGCCACGGTCATGACCCGGACCGTGCACCTGTCCGACCGGGAGGTCGAGCTGTCCAACCTGGACAAGCCGATGTTCCCGGCCGACCGGCTGAGCAAGGGCGACGTGATCGGCTACTACCGGGCCGTCGCCGACGTGATGGTCCCGCACCTGGCCGGGCGGCCGCTGGTGCTGCGCCGGTACCCGGAGGGGATCGAGGCCGGCGGGTTCGTTCAGCAGAAGGCGTCCGACTACTTCCCGGACTGGCTGACGATCGCGAGGGCGCCCCGGCGCGGTGGGGACGGCACCGTGGACCACGTGGTGTGCGACGACGCCGCGACGCTGGTGTACCTGGCCAACCAGGCCACCATCGAGCTGCACGCCTGGTTGTCCACAGTGGACGATCTGGAGCGTCCGGACCGGCTGGTCGTCGACCTCGATCCCCCGCCGGGCACCGACGTGGCGACCCTGCGTCGGGTGGCAAGGGCCGCGCGCGACCTGTTCGGCGCGGTGGGGTTGACGCCGTTCGTGCAGGCAACGGGGGGACGCGGCTTCCACGTCGTCGCCCCGCTCGACGGATCCGCGGACTTCGAGTACGTCCGGGACCTGGCCGGGGAGCTCGCCGAGCACCTCGCGGCACGGGACCCGGACCGGCTGACCACCGCGCAACGCAAGCAGCGCCGGGGAGACCGCATCTTCCTCGACGTGAACCGCAACGCCTACGGCCAGACGTTCGTCGCGCCGTACTCGCTGCGCGCCCGACCCGGCGCCCCGGTCGCCACCCCGCTGGACTGGTCGGAGCTCGGCCGGACCACACCCGACGGCCACCACCCGCGCGGAATCCGCCAGCGTTTCGGCCGCAAGACCGATCCGTGGGCCACAATGGACGAGCATGCCACCGCCGCGGCCACCGCCCGGCGCAAGCTCGACGCGCTCGGTTGACGATCGGAGCCCGACCATGGCGGACAGCCGCCCCACCGTGCTGTTCCTGTGCACCCACAACGCCGGCCGCTCCCAGATGGCCCTCGGCTTCCTCACCCACCTCTCCGGCGGCGCGGCCGTCGCCCTGTCCGGCGGCTCGACCCCGGCCGGCGAGGTCAACCCGGCCGCCGTCGCCGCGATGGCCGAGCGCGGCATCGACATCTCCGGCGAGCACCCCAAATCCTGGACCGACGAGATGGTCGGCGCCGCCGACGTGGTGATCACCATGGGTTGCGGCGACGCCTGCCCCGTCGTCCCCGGCCGCCGCTACGAGGACTGGGCCCTCGACGACCCGGCCGGCCTCGACGTCGCCGGCGTCCGCCCGATCCGCGACGAGATCGAGCGCCGCGTCCGCCGGCTACTCGCCGAGCTCGGCGTCCGCGCCGGCTGACCCGCGATCGACGAGCGCGACGAGCTTCTTGGGGGCCAGCACGCAATAGCTTTCGGTGAGCAGTTCGGCGACCTCGGTCCAGTCCGTGCCGGCGTCGAGCACCATGCCGACGACATCGGGCGCCCAGTCCGGCTTGTAGAACGGCGGGCCGGCGTTGGCCAGCACGGCGAGCTCCGGGCCGCGTGAGCGGAACGTCATCACCGTGACCGGCCCGTCGACCGGCACGGCCCGCGCGTAGGCCGGCGGGTAGCCCGAGTCGATCGCGAGCACGTGGGCGAAGGTGCGCTTGCGGATCCGCCACCGGGTGCCCACCCAGGCCTGCTCCTCGTACGCCTCCGGCAGCCCGAGGCACAGCGGCCGGAGCCGGGCCAGGACCTCCGCCGGCACGTCGGCATATTCGTACCGAGCCATGGCCTCCTCCCCGGTCTCCGCGGCCATTGTCGTCGTGCCGACCAACGGAACCTCAGGGGACCGTGACGGCACCCAGCCACATCTACCGGACATCCGCACCGTTCGCTGCAACGCGACGACCGCATGGAAATCCGCAAGAGGCGGACTAGCTCAGTCGTCCAGGAAGGTCAGGTCGAGCTGGGCGAGCCGGTCGGGGTCGGCGAGGATGTCCATGGCGACGATCTTCCCGCCGCGGATCGTGAGGCCCATCACCGCGTACACCCGGCCGTCCACCATCGTGACGACGCCCGCGGCCCCATTGACCAGCGCCGGCCGAACCCGGTGGGCGGTGGCGATGCGGCGGAAGGTGAGCGCCTGCTCGGCCACCGTCCGCGCGCCGCGGACCTCGCGGGTCGCGGCCGCCAGCGGGCCGCTGTCGGCGCGGAGCACGACGTCCGGGTCGAGCACCGCGAGCAGCCCGTCGAAGTCGCCGTCGCGGGAGGCCGCGAGGAAGGCGTCGACGACCTCGCGCTGCCGGGCCAGGTCGGGGTCCGGCGCCGGCGCCGCGCCCTGCACCCGCCGGCGGGCGCGGCTGGCCAGCTGCCTGGCCGCGGCCGGGGAGCGGCCCACGATGTCGGCGATCTCGTCGAACGGCACCGCGAACAGGTCGTGCAGCACGAACGCCAGCCGCTCGGCCGGCGCCAGGGTGTCGAGCACCACGAGCAGCGCGAGCCCGACCGAGTCGGCCAGCAGCGCCTCGTGCTCGGGGTCGGCGTCGGCGCCGCCGGCGGGTCCGATGATCGGGTCGGGCACGTGCACGCCGAGCGGCTGCTCGCCCCGCGTCCGGCGGGAGCGCAACATGTTCAGGCACACCCGCGCGACGACGGTGGTCAGCCAGCCGCCGAGGTTGTCGACCTCGCTGGTGTCGGCCCGGCTCAGCCGCAGCCACGCCTCCTGCACCGCGTCGTCGGCCTCGGCCAGCGAGCCGAGCATCCGGTAGGCCACCGCCCGCAGATGCGTCCGGTGCTCCTCGAATCGGCGCGCCATCCAGTCGGTCTCATCCATCGGTCACATTCCTCCGTTGCCAGGTGTCAATGCACTGACCGATGAGAACCGGCCGATGTGACCGGGAATCAGCAACCGACTGTTCTTAAGGAGAGTGAAACATGCAGGCACGGATGGAGCACCCGGCCATGGTCGTCCCGGGCGCCATGAAGGCCCTCACCGCCCTTTCCGCCTCGGCGGAGAAGGCCGGCCTGGCCAGGGAGCTGCTCGAGCTCGTCCACCTTCGGGCGAGCCAGATCAACGGCTGCAGCGTCTGCGTCGAGATGCACGCCCGCTACCTGCGGAAGGCGGGTGAGACCGACGAGCGGCTCTTCTCGGTGGCGGCCTGGCGCGACGCGCCCTACTTCACCGACGCCGAGCGCGTCGCGCTGGAGCTCACCGAGGTCGTCACCCGCGTGGCCGACCGGCCCGACCCGGTGTCCGACGACCTCTGGTCCGAGACCGTCAAGCACTTCGACCAGCGGCAGCTCGCGGCCCTGCTCCTGGCGATCTCCTCGATCAACGTGTGGAACCGCCTCAACGCCGCCACCCGCCAGGTGGCCGGCACCGCGGGCGTCTGACCTGGGGGTGTCGTGAGCCTTTCCGTTGCCACAC
>NZ_DASZCQ010000235.1:0-2727 GCF_035942955.1 Actinophytocola sp.
ACGCCGAGGTGCACCGCGCCCTGGCCGCCGCGGACCCCGCCGGGCTGCTCGCGCTGGACGCCGGGCTGGCCGAGGCGCTCGGCGCGGTCGGCAGGGCGCCGTGGCAGATACTGTCCGGTGTGATCGGCAAGGACGCCCGGACCTGGCGGTGCGCGCACAGCCGGCTGCTCATCCCGTTCGGCGTCGCCTACCACGTCGCGGTCTGGGACCCGGTGCAATGACCGGGGCGCGGCCCGTCGCGGTGCTCGGACCGACCGCGACGGGGAAGTCGGCGCTGGGCATCGAGCTGGCCGAGCGGCTCGGCGGTGAGGTGGTCAACGCCGACGCGATGCAGCTCTACCGGGGCATGGACATCGGCACGGCCAAGGTCACCGACGCCGAGCGCCGCGGCGTGCGGCACCACCTGCTCGACGTGCTGGACGTCCACCAGACCGCGTCGGTCGCGGCCTACCAGCGCGCGGCGAGGGCGGCGATCGAGGAGCTGGTGGCGGCCGGCCGGGTGCCGATCCTGGTCGGTGGGTCCGGGCTCTACGTGCAGGCGGTGCTCGACGACCTGGACTTTCCCGGCACCGATCCCCGGCTGCGCGCCGAGCTGGAGGCCGAGCTGGCCGTGCACGGGTCGGCGGTGCTGCACGCCCGGCTCGCGGCCCGCGACCCCGCGGCGGCCGCGGCGATCCTGCCGAGCAACGGCCGGCGGATCGTGCGGGCCCTCGAGGTGATCGAGCTGACCGGCCGGCCGTTCTCGGCGACCCTGCCCCGGCCGGGCGCTCCCCGGTACGGCACGGTGCTGATCGGGCTCGACGTGGCCGCCGCCGAGCTGGACGCCAGGGTGGACGCGCGGGTGGACCGGATGTTCGCCCGCGGCCTCGTCGACGAGGTGCGCGCGCTGGAGAACCGCGGGCTGCGCGAGGGCCGCACCGCCTCCCGGGCGCTGGGCTACCAGCAGGTCCTCGCCGCGTTCGACGGCGAATACGACCTGGCCGCGGCGGCCGCCGAGACCGCGCGGGCCACCCGGCGGTTCGTGCGCCGGCAGCGCTCCTGGTTCCGCCGCGACCCGCGCATCACCTGGCTCGACGCGGCCCGGCCCGACCTGGCCGACGCGGCCCTTGCGCTGGCCCGGCCATAGTCTCGTGTCGCAAACTGCGCTGGGGTCGCCAATCTTGGGCGAGGGCGGCCGCCACACGACGACCAGGGCAGGGGCGAGGAACGAGCCCCTGCCCGCAGGCGTCGTCAGCCAACCACCTACGCCGAGCAACCACCCACCCCGGCCCGCAACCACCAGTGAGCCAACCCAACCCCAGGCCGGCGCCGAAGGCGCCCGGCGGCCTTGCCCGAGCTATCAAATACGCTGGACAGGTGCGAGCCGGCGGCATCCCGTTCGTGAAGGGGCACGGCACGGAGAACGACTTCGTGCTGCTGCCCGACGTCGACGCCGCCCTCGAGCTGACCGCGGCCAGGGTGCGTGCCCTGTGCGACCGGCGGCGCGGGTTGGGCGCCGACGGCGTGCTCCGGGTGGTCCGGGCCAAGGCCGTGCCCGACCGTCCGTCCGATGTGGATGACGAGGCGTGGTTCATGGACTACCGCAACGCCGACGGCTCGCTGGCGGAGATGTGCGGCAACGGCATGCGGGTGTTCGCGCGCTACCTGGTCGAGTCCGGGCTGGAGTCGGCGAAGGGGTTCGTGGTCGGCAGCCGCGCCGGCGCCCACGAGGTGGTCGTCCACTCCGGCGGCGCCGTGACCGTCCACATGGGACCGGTGCGGGTGGTCGGGGAGTCCGTGGCGTCGGTCTGCGGCGTCGACCATCCCGGCGTCGCGGTCGACGTCGGCAACCCGCACCTGGTGTGCGTGCTGCCCGGCGGCCTGGCCGAGCTGGACCTGACCGTCCAACCCGGATACGACGCGACGCTGTTCCCGTCCGGGGTGAACATCGAGTTCGTCGTGCCGCGGGCGCCGGATCACGTCCGCATGCGGGTGCACGAGCGCGGCGTCGGAGAGACCCGGTCGTGCGGCACCGGCACCGTGGCCGCGGCCGCCGCGGTCCTGCGCCGGCGGAACCGGCCCACCGGCCGGGTCACCGTCGACGTGCCGGGCGGGACCGTGCACGTGACCGTCGACGAGGCGGACAGCACGATCACCGGGCCGGCCGAGTTCGTCGCCCGCGGGGAGCTCGACCCGTGGTGGTGGGACGCAGCGGGGTAACGGATCCGGTGCCGTGCCGGATAATCTGCCAGTGACCGTTGCGGATCCCCGTAGGAGAGCCGTTCTGATCGCCAGGCTCCGCGCGATGGGCGCGAGCCAGGCCGACGCCGAGGACTGCGCGCAGGAGGCCCTGACCGCCGGCTGGTCCCGCGTCGTGGCCGGCGACCGGTCCGGCGCCCGGCTGGCCTGGTTGATCGCGGAGGCCCGCGAGAGGTACGTCGACACCGTGTACCGCCGGGCCCGGGAACCGTCGATGGGTCTGGTGCCCGACGGCGTCCCAGACCACGCGGCCGAGGGGCCGGAGGACCCGGTCGTGCGGCGCGTGGAGGCCGGGTACCTGATGACCCAGCTCTACCGGCTGCCGCCGGTCACCCAGACGGTCTGCCTGCTGATCGGCCGCGGCATGGACCGCAAGGTCGTCGCCCGCCAGCTCCGGCTGAGCATGCGGTCGGTCGAGTCCCACCTGACCCGCGCCCGGCGGTACCTGCGCACCCGCGGCACGCTCGGCGTCGTGGCGATCGCCGGGGC
>NZ_DASZCQ010000236.1:0-5968 GCF_035942955.1 Actinophytocola sp.
CGACGCCGCGGCCCCGGCGGCGGGGGCCGCGTCCGCCGCCGCGCGCCGCGCCGGGGTCACGGTCCGCTCGCTGGACACGCCCGCCGGGACCGCCGCGGCCGCCGACCTGTTCTCCGCGATCTGGCACGCTCCCGCGGAGGCCGCCCCGGTCTCGGCCGATCTCATGACCGCGTTCGCCCGCACCGGCAACTACGTGGCCGGGGCCTACTCCGGCGATGCCCTGGTCGGCGCCGCCGTCGCGTTCTTCACCGACGAGACGCCGAGGGTGCTGCATTCCCACATCTGCGGCGTCGCTCCCGCGGGGCTGGGGCGGGGCGTGGGGTTCGCGCTGAAGCTGCACCAGCGCGCCTGGGCGCTCGACCGCGGCATCGGGACCATCACCTGGACCGTGGATCCCTTGGTACGCCGCAACATCTATTTCAACCTGGCCAAGCTCGGCGGCACCGCCACTGAGCATCTGCTGGACTACTACGGTCCGATGAAGGACGGAGTGAACGTCGGCGACCCCAGCGACCGGCTCCTGATCACCTGGAACCTCACCGCTCCCGAGGTCGCCGCCGCCTGCGCGGGCAGCCCGGTCGTAGTCGCGGCCCCCGCCGCACCGCTGCTGTCCACCGGCGCCGGTGGGGACCCGGTCCGCCACTTCGAGATCGCCGGCGACCACCTGCGCTGCGAGCTGCCCGACGACATCGTCGCGCTCCGCCGCTGCGACCCGGAGCTGGCCAGCACCTGGCGGCACAGCCTGCGCGCGGCGCTCGTCCTCGCCCTGCACGAGGGCTACCACATCGCCGGCGTCGACGCCGACGGCCACTACGTGCTCGCCCGTCGGTCCTGAGTGGACATCCACAGTGCACCAGCCGCACGATCGGTGTGGTCGTGCACACGTGTCGTGATCCGATGACAAGTCCGCCGAAGGCCGATCAATTCGCCCGCCGTTGCCGAATAGCCGGGAGCGCCCGTCGGGCGCGGGGAAGGAATAGAACGGCCGCGGTGTGGGAACACCGCGGCCGGGTGGGTGGCCGGTTCGACCGTCGACTGCCCGGAGGAGCGGCTGTCCGGTATGGCCACTGCCGGTCGAGGGTCGATCGACCATTGTTTGCCGGCCGCGTGGGGTCGACCGGCAAATGGGAACGAGCGGCTAGCTCTTCCTGCCCCGCTTGGTCTTCTTGGCGTGCGCGTCTTCGAAGGCGGTTATGACGTGGGCCGGGATCCGCCCACGGTCGGCGAGTTCGTAACCGTTCTTCTTCGCCCATTCACGGATGGCCTTCGTCTGCTCCTTGCTGCGCGCATCGACGGGCCGGGCCGGCGCCGCCGTCGGCGTCGTGCCCCGCTTGACGCGGCCACCGACCCGCCGCGCCGATTCAACGAACTCCGCCAAGCTGTCACGCAACCTCGCGGCATTCTCCTCGCGCAGATCGATCTCATAGCTCACGCCATCGAGCGCGAAGCTGACCGTCGACACGTCCTCACCGGGCGCGCCGTCCAAGTCATCCACGTACTGAACGAGAACCTTCTGGGCCATGGTTCAACTCTTTCTCGGGGTCAGGGCGTGGTCGCTTCGGCAAGATAAGCGACACACTGGATCATTGCGATCGCCGACAGCCTACGCGAGAGTTTTATCACCGCCAGGAGGCCAGCCCATTCCACTATGGTGAGTCGTCGATCACCCACGGCAACGACCCCCAAGGGATGCGAGTCCCCTAGAATCGCCCGGTGCGTACTCCCGCGACCGGTCCGGATGTGAGCGATGCATTGCATGTGTTGCACCGCGTCTTCGGCTACGACTCGTTCCGCGGTGGCCAGCGCCAGATCATCGAGCATGTCATCGCCGGCGGGGACGCCCTGGTGCTCATGCCCACCGGCGGCGGCAAGTCGCTGTGCTACCAGATCCCGGCGCTGGTGCGGCCCGGCGTCGGCGTGGTGATCTCTCCGCTCATCGCGCTGATGCAGGATCAGGTGGACGCGCTGCGGGCGCTCGGGGTGCGCGCGGGATTCCTCAATTCCTCGCAGGATCCCGATGAGCGCAGGATGGTCGAGGCCGAGGCGCTTGCCGGCGAGCTCGACCTGCTCTACCTGGCGCCGGAACGACTGCGGGTCGAGTCGACCATGCGATTCCTCGACCGGTGCATGGTGTCACTGTTCGCCATCGACGAGGCGCACTGCGTGGCCCAGTGGGGGCACGACTTCCGGCCCGACTACCTGGCCCTGTCCGCGCTGCACGAGCGCTGGCCGGCCGTGCCGCGCATCGCGCTCACCGCGACCGCCACCAAGGCGACGCACGACGAGATCGTCACGCGGTTGAACCTCGAGGGCGCCCTCGACCACGTGGCCAGCTTCGACCGGCCGAACATCCAGTACCGGATCGTGCCGAAGCGGGAGCCGCACCGGCAGCTGCTCGAGCTGCTGCGCACCGAGCACGCCGGCGACGCCGGAATCGTGTACTGCCTGTCAAGAGCCTCGGTGGACAAGACCGCGGAGTTCCTGGTGGACAACGGGATCGAGGCGCTGCCATACCACGCGGGGCTGGACGCGGGCACCCGGGCGGCCAACCAGGCGCGGTTCCTGCGCGAGGACGGCCTGGTCATGGTGGCCACGATCGCGTTCGGCATGGGCATCGACAAGCCGGACGTGCGCTTCGTGGCCCACCTCGACCTGCCCAAGTCGGTCGAGTGCTACTACCAGGAGACCGGCCGGGCCGGGCGCGACGGCCTGCCGTCCACCGCCTGGCTGGCCTACGGGCTGCAGGACGTGGTGCAGCAACGCAAGCTGATCGACGCCGGCGACGGCGACGCCGCGCACCGCCGCCGGCTGGCCCGGCACCTGGACGCGATGCTCGCGCTGTGCGAGACGGTCGAGTGCCGCCGGGTGCAGCTGCTCGCCTACTTCGGCGAGTCCGGCGAGCCGTGCGGCAACTGCGACACCTGCCTGAGCCCGCCGGAGTCCTGGGACGGCACGGTCCCCGCGCAGAAGGTGCTGTCCACTGTGGTCAGGTTGAGCCGGGAGCGCGGGCAGAAGTTCGGCGCCGGGCAGATCATCGACATCCTGCTCGGCCGCAGGACCGCCAAGGTCACCCAGTTCCGGCACGACACGCTCACCGTGTTCGGCATCGGCACGGAGCTCAACGAGAGTGGTTGGCGCGGCGTGATCCGCCAGCTGCTTGCCCAGGGTCTGCTCGCGGTCGAGGGCGACTACGGCACGCTGGTGCTCACCCCGGCCAGCGGCGAGGTGCTCGGCCGGCAGCGCCAGGTCATGCTGCGCCGCGAGCCGGAACGGGTGGCGCGGGCGGCGAAGCCGGCCAAGGCGGCCGCGGTGACCGACCTGCCCGCTGCGGCCGTTCCGGTGTTCGAGCAGCTGCGGGCCTGGCGCGCGGCCACCGCCAAGGAGCAGGGCGTGCCGGCGTACGTGATCTTCCACGACGCCACGCTGCGCCAGATCGCCGCGCAGGCCCCGGCCACCCTTGCCGAGCTGGGCAAGGTCAGCGGGGTGGGCGAGCACAAGCTGGCCAAGTACGGCCAGCAGATCCTCGACGCGCTATCCGCCTAGCCGGGCCCGCAGGAACGGCCGCAGCAGCCCGACCAGCGGCAGCGCGGCCAGCGCGCCCGCGGCCATCACCAGGAACGCGACCGCCGGGTGGTCGACGAGCAGGCCGACCACGGTGGCCACGACGAGGCCGCCGAGGTTGCCGGACAGCCAGATCAGCCCGGCCGCGGTGCCCTCGGCCGGGCCGGCCCGGCGCTCGGTCAGCGCCAGCACCACCGGCAACGTCGGCAACAGCAGGAACCCGATCAGCAGCAGGACGGTGAACCCGCTTGCGGCGCCGGGCGCTGCGGCCAGCACGGCACAGCCGGCCGCGGCCACCGACACCCCGACCACCAGCATGGTCAGCTCGATGCGGCGCCGGGCCGCGATGACCGGGACGACCGCGCACCCGATCACCCCGGCCACCACGTTGATCAGCAGCAGCACGCTGGCGGTCGCGCCGCTCACCCCGGCCGGCTCGAGCAGCGGCTGGGCGAACGTGGTCAGCGCGATGAACGTGCCGAACGGCAGGAAGACCAGCACGCAGAGCCGGCGGACGAACCGGTCGGCCCATGCGATCCGCAACGCGCCGAGGCCGGCCGGCGGACGGGTGTGCGGCTGCCGGCCGGGCACGCGCAGCGCGACGCCGAGCGCCACCGCGGCGGCGATCGCGAACGCGGCGCCGATGCCCAGCATCGTGGTCAGGTCGCCGGCCTCGGGGAACACCGCGGCGAGCACGAACGCCAGCACCATGCCGGAGATGGTGCCGGCGGTGCCGATCGCGATGCCCGCCGGGCGGTCCGGCGCCGCCAGGTAGCGCCCGGTGACCCCGATGACCGCGTTGAGCACCAACGGTTGCGCGACGGCCACCATGGCCTGCCCGGCCAGCACCCACAGGAAGTCGTCACCGGCCAGCCGCAGCACCGCGCCGGCGGCGGTCAGCCCGGCCCCGGCGAGCAGCCCGCCGCGGAACCACCGGTCCAGCACCAGCCCGGCCGGCACCGCGAGCACCACGTACAGCAGCGGGAACACCTGGGCCAGCCAGCCGATCGCGGTCTCGGAGACGCCGTAGTGCCCGGCCGCGACGGTGCTCACCCCGGCGAAGCTCAACCACAGCAACTGGGTCGCCGCGGCCACGAGGGCGTACGCGGCGACCGCGCTCCACCGACTCCCGGCGTGTTGGCCCGTGGCGTCGGCGTGTTGGCCCGTGGCGTCGGCCGGCACGGCGCTCATGCCGGCCGCCAGCCGCTGGCCGGGGTGGCCTGGAGGAACTCCGCCTGGGGCGGCTCGACCGGGCGGCCGTCGTACTGCGTGGACAGCACGACCGAGGTGCGCATCTCGCCGTGCTTGCCGAGCCGCTCGAGCAGGCCCTCGAAGTGCTCCAGCGACGTGGCGCGGATCTTGAGCATCGTGCAGTGGTCGCCGCTGAGCTTGTGGATCTCCACGACCTCCGGGTAGTCCTCGGCCCGGCTGGTCTTCAGCAGGCACTTGTCGAGCCGGCAGCGCATCTGGACGAACGCCGCGACCGGGTAGCCGGCGCGGCCCGGATCCACCCTGGCCGCGTAGCCGGTGATCACGCCGCTCTCCTCGAGCCGGCGCACCCGCTCGCCGACGGCCGGCGAGGACAGGTTCACCCGCCGGCCGAGCTCCTTGAACGACAGCCGCCCGTCGGCCTGCAGCTCCTCAAGGATGCGCCAGTCCAGGTCATCGAGCTGTCTTTCCGTTCGAAAGGTCATGCCCGCCACATTCCTTTCGACTCAACGGTTGACGGAACCATACTCCGTCACTCGGCCATTCGAATCGCGCGTTCGCCTCACTAGTGTTTGTGATCATGACGATGCCGACCATGACCAGGCCGACCACCGACCCGACCACCCGCAGGCGCACGATGATCGCACTGTTCGCGGCGGTCTCCTTTCAGAGCACCGGCCTGGTGGGGACGAGCACCGCCGCCACGCTGATCTCGGCCGAGATCGCGGGGCCGGGCGCGAGCGGCTTACCCAACGCCGCCACCGTGCTCGGCACCGCGGCCGGCGCGCTCACCATCGGATCGCTGATGGCGCGCAGTGGTCCGCGGTCGGCGCTGGCGACGACGTACGGCCTCGGCACCGCGGGCGCGGTGCTCACCTTCGCCGGGGCGCTCGGCCGGGCGCTGCCGCTTGTCGTGCTCGGCATGCTCCTCGTCGGGCTCGGGCAGGGTGGCGCACACCTGTCGCGGTACGTGGCCGCCGAGCTGTATCCCGCTTCCCGCAAGGGTTTCGCGCTCTCGGCCATCGTCTGGAGCGGAACCGTGGGGGCGGTCGCGGGGCCCGCGCTGATCGCGCCGGCCGCTCGGGCCGCGGCCTGGCAGGGGTGGCCGGGCCTGGCCGGACCGATCGCGGTGGGTGTGCTGGCCACCGCCGGCGCGCTGCTCGCCGCCGCGCTGCTGCCGGGCGCGCCGGCCCCGGCG
>NZ_DASZCQ010000237.1:0-8229 GCF_035942955.1 Actinophytocola sp.
GACCCGTTTGTCGCCCTGGCGGGCAAGCTCGACGGCACGCTGACGAAACTCAGGCGGGTGTGGTGCAGGCACCGGGACATCCTTCCTAGTGACCGGTGGTCACCTCAGGTCAGGTGTCCGGGCTACGGGGGCAAGCTCACCGACCCACTCCACATCGGCGCCTTCGGCGCACCGATGTGGAGTGGGTACAGGAGCGGTTGACCGACCGCGACTGGCAGATCGTCCGGGAGGTCAACCGCGTAAGGATCGCCAGCGGCGAACAGCTGGAGCGACTGTGTTTTGCCAGTGTCGCCACAGGCCGCAGCCGCACAGCCACCCGGTCGCGGGCCGTCGGCCGGCTGGTGCGCTGGCGGGTGCTGGCGCCGATCGGGCGACGCATCGGCGGACAGGAACGCGGCAGCACCGCTCAGGTCTACGCGCTGGACACGATCGGTCAGCGGCTACTGGCTGGCGATCAACTGGCCGCAGGCGCCCCGATACGAGTACGGCGACCGGGACCACCCGGCGTACGGAGCCTGCGGCACCTGCTGGCCGTGGCCGAGCTGTACACCCAACTGGTCGAACAGGCCCGCACCACGGGGCTTGAGCTGGTCACCTTCAAGGCTGAACCGGCGGCCCACTGGCCGGACGGCAAAGGCGGACGACTCAAGCCCGACGCCTACGCCGTACTGGGAAAGCCCGGAGCCCGCGACCACTGGTGGATCGAAGTAGATCTGGCGACCGAGAGCCTGCCGACCGTACGGGCCAAGCTCCAGACCTACCTGGACTTCCAGCGCCGAGGCGAGCGCGACCCCGGGGACGTGACGCCCTGGGTTCTCGTCGCCACCAGCACCGAATGCCGACGAGACGCCATCCGAGCCATGGTCCGCCGGCTACCTGAAGCGGCCGGGCTCATCACGATTGTGACCAGCGGCGAGGCTGCACAAAAAATGTATTTAGTCTTGCGGGAATGACGCCAAACGAAAGAATTGCGGATTTAGGACCTCCATTTTCGCGGTTCATTGGATAAAATGAAATACACACGAAAAGACGGGAAAACGGCTACATGAAGCGCTTATCGACTTAGACCGAGAGGAGCGGAGACAATGAACAAAGGGACATTAACGAAGCGAGTACGGGAGATGGGTGCAGCTGGCGGCGGCATGCGGCGAGCGGTGTTCTACCTGCGGGTGTCGACACCGAGCCAGGTCAACACCGACTACAACCCCGAAGGGATCTCCATCCCGGCCCAACGGGAGGCCTGCGAGCGCAAGGCAGCCGAACTGGGCGTGGAGGTGGTGGACACCTACGTCGAGCCAGGCCGCAGCGCCACCTCCATCGAGAAGCGACCGGTGTTCCAGGAGATGATCGCCCGCATCAAGGCCCAGGGAGACGTGGACTACATCATCGTCTACCACTTCAGCCGGATCTTTCGGAACACCATCGACTCGGTGCTAACCCGCAGGGATCTCCGCAAGCTCGGCGTGCGCATTGTCTCCACCATCATGGATCTCGGCGACACGCGGGAAAGCAACATGATCGAGACCATCATGAGCGCCATCGACGAGTACCGCATGGAGAGTGACGGCGCGGATATCCAGTACAAGATGGGCCAGAAAGCCAAGAACGGGGGCACCATCGCCACCGCGCCGCTCGGATACCTCAACGAGCGCATCGAGATCGACGGCCGCAAGGTCGCCATAGCTACCCTCGACCCAGAGCGGGCGCCGCTTCTGCGCCAAGGTTTCGAGCTGTACAGCACCGGCCAGTACACCGCCCAGGCCGTCCTCGACCAACTGAACGCCGCCGGCCTGCGGACTCGCGGCAATCGCCGGACTCCGCCGAAACCGCTGTCCCTCCCCCGCTTCTACAGCATCCTGGCTGACCGTTACTACATGGGCGTGATCGAGTACGACGGCGAGGAGTACAAGGGCTGGCACGACCCACTCGTCACACCGGACCTGTTCGACCGCGTACAGCGCGTCCTGGCACTCCATGGTGGAGGCGGGACACGCGAGCGGGTTCACACCATTTCTTGAAGGGGCTTTTGTGGTGCGGGAGGTGCCGCAAGCGGCTGATCATTATGCGCGGCAAGGGCAACGGCGGCACATACTTCTACTTCCTGTGCCGGGGCCGCCAAGACCACCAGTGCGACCGGCCATATCTGCGCGTCGAGAAGCTTGAGCAGGCAGTCACCCGCCACTACGCCACCGTCACCATCAGCGAGGGGTACAGCTCCCGAATCCGAGCGATGATCGAGGATGCTGCGCTCGACGAACTCGGCAACCTCAGCGCCCTCAAGAAGCGCCTGACCACCCGCCTCCGCGAGTTGGACACCAAGGAAGACCAGTACCTCGACCTCGTCGGCGAGCCAGGCTGGCCCAAGGCCAAACTCCAACGCAAGCTCGATGGCATCCAAGCCGAACGCGACCAGATCCAAGCCCAGCTAGATGACACCGGTAGCCGGCTGGAGGTCGGTCGAGAGTTCCTGCTCACCGCCCTCGCCTTGCTGCGCAACCCTCAAGAGGCCTACGACCGCGCCGGCACCAGCCTGAAGCGCGCCATGAACAAGCTGATCTTCACCCGCCTCTACGTCGACGCCGACGACATCACTGGGCACGAACTCAGCCAGTCCGTCCGGGATCTTGTCCAGGCTCACGCCGCGCACCGCACCAGGGTGCCCGCCGCCTCAGACACCAGCAGCCCCGCCCGAGAGGACGAGGCTGCATGGTCGAAACTAACCGGAGCGGACCTACTTGACCTGGCTCTTGCGGGCCAGGGTTCAAGTAAGACCGCTCTGGTGGGCGCAGCAGGACTCGAACCTGCGACCGCTCCGGTGCACCGAGATCCGCCTGACGGTCAGGGGCTTTCCCAGCACAGTTGTTGTCTCGGCTGCCCCAGGCTATCGACCCCGGTTGAAGGCATCTGATGCCAGGCGAAGTCGCCAAGTTAGCACCCCGTGAACGGGCCACCGCACCTGCGGGACGCCGCACACCTCAACCGGCGGCGCCGCGCCCTCGTCGCCTCGCCTTGGTGCGGACGAATTCGTGCGCGATCGCGGCTCGTGTGGCGCGGGCTACCGGTAACCCCGCTTGAGCAGGTATTTGGCTCCGGCCTCGAAGGCCTCGGGGCTGAGCAGCTCGAACCCGAAGGCGTCGGCGAGCCGGTTGGTCGTGTTGAAGGCGGCGCAGACCGCCAGCGCGTCCTCGACCTGCTGGGGTGAGACGCCGGCGGCCAGCACCTCCCGCATGTCCTCGGCGCCGACCTTTCCCTCCCGGGTCAGCTTGCCGAGCATCCGCAGCGTTGCTCGCAGCGGCTCGTCGACGGGGGCCGATTCCAGGTCGGCCAGCACCGCCGCGACCCGTGGCCCGTCCTGGTACGCCCGCCGTGCGGTCGCGGTGTGCGCGCCGACGCAGAACGCGGACTCGTTCGCCTTGGACACGTAGGCCGCCATCAGCTCCCGGTCGCCTACCGACCAGGCCGACGGCCCGCGCATCGCCTCGTGAGTGAACGCCTTGGCCAGGGCGCCGTAGAAATCGGGCCGATAGAAGACCAGCTTGGCGGCGTCCGGAACCGGGTGCCCGGAGAACAGCCGGATGAGCGCGAAGAGCAGCTTGGTTCCGGGGCCGTAACCGTGGTTGAGGATGTCAAGCCGCATGATCCGGCCTCCCCCCGGCGGTCGCTTCGGCCAGGGCGGCCAGCCCGGCTTCGTACAGCCGGGTCGACTTGCCGACCGCGGCGCATACCACCAGCTCGAACAGCTGGTCCTCGGTGCAGCCCGACGCCTTCGCCGCAGCCAGATCCTCCGCGGTGACCCGCGCCGGCCGGTCGGCGACCTTGCCGATCAGCACGTCCAACGGCGGGGCGAGGCCGTCGTTGCTGAAGGCACGCGCTCGCTGCTCCGCGGCCGCCCTGCCCTCCCCGTTCAGCACGCGATCCACCAGGGCTCGGTGCGCTGCTCGCTTCTTGTCCTCATCCGGCACGGCGCCCTCCACCTCCTTGTGCAGTTGGGCTGTGCTCTCATGGATAAGACGATCGGCGCGCCGCCGAACACGACACGCAGCCGAAAGAGCGTGAATGGGCGACGGCCCGCTACCAGGATTCGACCGCTGATCCTCGCCCGCGCTAGGAGCGTCGCCTCGTACCGTTCCAGCCTGGCCTGCTGACCGACCCAACTTTTAGCCTGCCGACCGGAACGTGGTGCGGTAGGCGCTGGGGGCGACGCCCAGCGTCGCGCTCATCTGTTGCCGCAGCGCCGCACCGGTGCCGAAGCCGGAGTGGCGGGCCACCTGGTCGATGGCGAGGTCCGTGGTCTCCAACAGGTGGCGGGCACGCTCGACGCGCTGCTGCGTGATCCACTTCCCCGGGCTCAGCCCGGTCTCCTCGCGGAACCGGCGGGTGAACGTGCGCACGCTCATCCGGGCTCGCGCGGCCAGCGCGCGGAGGTGCAGCGGCTCGTGCAGGTGTTCAAGTGCCCACGCGCGGGCCGCGGCGGTGGAGGTGTCGGTCACCTCCGGGATCGGACGCACGATGTATTGCGACTGCCCGCCCGGCCGCCATGGCGGCACGACGCACCGTCGTGCGGCCATGTTCGCGATCCCGCTGCCGTGGTCGTCGCGCACGACCTGCAGGCACAGGTCGACGCCCGCGCCGACACCCGCCGAGGTGAGGATCTGGCCCTCGTCGACGAACAGCACGTCCGGGTCGAGGTCGACGTTCGGAAACAGCTGGCGGAAGTTGTCCGCATGGGACCAGTGCGTCGTGGCCCGGCGGCCGTCCAGCAGACCGGCCGCGGCCAGCACGAACGCGCCCGTGCAGGTCGACATGACCCGCGCGCCCCGGTGCGCCGCCGCCCGCAGAGCGTCCCGCACCGGCACGTCCAGCGTGCCGTCCGTGAGCACCTGCGCGCCGTAGTACACGCCGGCGACGAGGACCGTGTCCGCCTCCGCCAGCAGCTCCAGACCGTGCTCGGGGGTGACGGTGAATCCCGCCGAGCTGCGCACCGGGCGACCGCCGGGAGTGCACATCCGCACCTGGTAAAGCCGTCGGTCCTGCTGATCACGGGCCGCATGGAAGACCTGCGTCGGCGTGCCGAGGTCGAACGCGACCACCTCGTCCAGCGCGAGCACGGCAACCAGGTGGGGTCGGGTCATGGCCCGATTCTTGCACAGCATGGCCTTAGAGCCACTTCCCGGAACCGTGGCGCATCGAGCACTCTTGCCGGGTGATTCGCAACAAACACGTCTGGCCATGGATGATCGCGGGCATCGGTTTCGTCGCACTCGTTGGTGCGGCGGGGTTCCGGTCTACCCCTGGCGCGCTGGTGGAACCGCTGCAACACGAGTTCGGGTGGTCGACCGGCACCATCGGCTTCGCCATGTCGATCAACCTCGCACTGTACGGCATCACCGCGCCGTTGGCCGCCGCCCTGATGGAACGCTTCGGCGTGCGCATGGTGACGGCCGGCGCAATGGCGCTGATCGCGCTGGGCAGCGGGTTGACCGTGTTCATGACGGCGGCATGGCAGCTCGTGATCCTCTGGGGCGTGCTGGTAGGCCTCGGCGCCGGTTCGATCTCGCTGGGATTCGTTGCGACCATAGGCACCCGCTGGTTCGTCAAGCGCCAAGGCCTGGTCACCGGGCTCCTCTCGGCCGGCGGTGCGACCGGTTCGCTGGTGTTCCTGCCGCTGGTGGCGGCGCTGACCGAGTCGTCGGGCGGGTGGCGGACCGCCGCGATCGTGGTGTCCCTGGTCGCGTTCATCACGGTGCCCATGGTGCTGCTGTTCTTCCGCGAATACCCCGCCGATCTCGGGATTCCGCCGTACGGCGCGGACGAGGTCGTGCCCCCACCGCCCGTTTCCGGCAACGCCGCGCGGCTGGCCCTGGACACGCTGAAGAGCGCCGCCCGCACCAAGCCGTTCTGGTTCCTTGCGAGCGGCTTCGCGCTGTGCGGCGCCACCACCAACGGCCTGGTCTTCACCCACTTCATCCCCTCCGCCCACGACCACGGCATGCCAAGCGTCACCGCCGCGAGCCTGCTCGCCATGATCGGCATCTTCGACCTCGTCGGCACGATCCTGTCCGGTTGGCTGACCGACCGCGTCGACTCACGAATCCTGCTGGCCGTCTACTACACGTTGCGCGGCCTGTCGCTGCTGGTCCTGCCGCAGCTGTTCGACGAATCGGTCACCGGGTTCATGATCGTGTTCGTCATCTTCTACGGCATGGACTTCATCGCCACCGTGCCGCCGACCGTCGCCCTGTGCCGGGAGCACTACGGGATGTCCGCGCCGATCGTGTTCGGCTGGGTCTTCGCCTCGCATCAGATCGGCGCGGCCATCGCCGCCACCGTGGCCGGCATTGCCCGCGACAGCTTCGGCGACTACGCGCCCGCCTGGTACGTCGCCGGCTTCCTCAGCGTCGGCGCGGCGCTGCTGTCCATGCGGATCAAGCGCGCCACGGTCGAAAGCCGTCCCGAAGCCCCCGCGTCCGTCTAAATCCCCGGCCGGAGGCACAAGGTCAGGACGGCCTCCGCGCGAGCGGGTTGTCCAGGGTCAGGGCGGTGCAGCGGATCCCACCACCGCCCTTGGCCAGCTCGGTCGTGTCGAGCTCGATCACCCGCAGGCCACGATCGCGCAGCGCGCCGGCAAGTCGCGGGGCGCCCCGGGTCATGGTCACGGTGGTGCCGTCGCTGATCAGGTTCAACGCGAACCGCTCCGCCTCGTCGACCGACACCTCGATCAGGTCGAGCCCGAGCTGGCGCAGGCGCAGGCGGCTGGGCGCGTCAAGGGCCTGTGGGCAGTAGGCGAGCGTGTCCGGGTTGCCGACGACCGCGACGGCCAGATCGAGGTCGTACCAGCGCGGGCTCACGGTGCGCAGCGGCACCACCTCGTAGCCGAGCTCCCGGCTCAGCACCGCGTGCATCCGCCGGTCGGTGCGCTGGCCGTATCCCGCCAGCAGCAGATCGCCGAGCGCCAGCGCATCGCCCTGGCCGCTGAAGGCGTACGGCGCCTCGACGACCTCGTACCCGTGTCCGGTCAGCCACTCCTGGAAGTACGGCACCTCGGCCTTTCGTTCGGGTGGCGGGCTGCCGAGGACGGCCCGGTCACCGCGGACCACGGCGGCGTTGGCGGTGAACACCATGTCCGGGCACTCCGGTGCGGACGGCAGGTACTCGACCGTGCGACCGGCCGCGAGGTGCGCCGCCACGATCGCCCGGTGCTCGGTGACCGCCGCCGCCGGATCGGGCTGAACCTCGGTGTGCATGTACGGGTTGATCTCGTAGTCGACCCGGAAGTGGGCCGCGTCGGACACCAGCAATTCGCTGTTCACCGTGCATTCCCCTTGGCGTGCGGCTGCGGGAGCGTCAGCCCGAGGTGTCGTCCGGCTCCGCCACGGTGACGCTGTACAGGTCGAGCTCGCGGAACGGGTTGGGCTGGACGTTCCGCAGCCGCGTCGACCAGGCCGACAGCGTGCTCTGGTACCAGATCGGGATGGTCGGCATGTCGCGCAGGATCGCCCGCTCCGCCTGCTGGTAGAGGTCCCAGGCCCGCTCGCTGGTCGGTGCGGTGTCCGCGGCCGACAGCAGGGCGTCGACGACGGGATTGCTGTACTTGCCGACGTTGTCCGAGGCGCCGGTCCGGAACATCGGGCTGAGGAAGTTTTCGATCGACGGGTAGTCGGCGATCCAACCGGAGCGGAACAGGGCGGTGATCTCCTGGGCGTTCAGCTTGCGGCGGAACTCCCCGAGCGTGGGGATCGGCACGAAGCGGCAGCGCAGGCCGAGCGTCTCGGTGATCGAGGCGCAGACTTCCTCCATCCACGGCTGGTTCGGCGAGTCGACGTTGGACGTCAGCTCGATGTCGCCCCGGAACCCGGACATGTCGAGCAGCTCCTTGGCCCGCACCGGGGAGTAGGTGCACAACTCGCCGCCCTGGTTCTCGGCGCGGCCCGAGACGGCCGGCGGGACCAGGCCGTCGGCCGGCACCTGGTGGCCCTGGAAGATCTTGTCGATCAGCTTGACCCGGTCGATCGCCATGGAGATCGCCTGCCGCACCCGCGGGTCGGCGTAGCGCGAGTCGTAGAGCGGGAACGAGATGGTCTGAATCCCGAGGTAGGTCCGATCGTGGGTGCGGTTCGGCAGGTCCTCCAGGTACCGGTCGCCTTCCAGCGCCCAGAACGGGGTGACGTCGAGGTAGTCGAGCTTGTCCGCCATCACGTCGTAGTAGGCGTCTTCCAGGCTGGTGTAGAT
>NZ_DASZCQ010000238.1:0-37920 GCF_035942955.1 Actinophytocola sp.
CCGCCTGACCGACGGCACCCGGGTGGTCGGCCGGCGACCCCGCGACCGGCGCGGCTACCTCCTCCCGTTCTCTGTCGGCGGCACGTCCATCGGCCGGGGTCTCACCGGCGCGCTGCACGTGACCGAGGTCGAGGTGGACACCCGGCTCGGTGCGGTCCGCGTCACCCGGGTCTGGGCCGGCATCGCCGCCGGGCACATCTACAACGAGCGGCTGGCCCGCAACCAGTGCGAGGGCTCGGTCATCCAGGGCGTCGGGTTCGCGCTGCACGAGCAGCGGCACGCCGATCCGGCGACCGGCGTCGTGCTCACCGACAACCTCGAGGACTACCGGATCCCCGGCATCGGCGACGTTCCGGAGATCGAGGTCCACTTCCATCGGGACGGCTGGGACCACGTCTCCGGCGGCGGCGTGGGCCTCGGCGAGGTGGCCACGATCGGCGTCGCCGCCTCGGTGGGCAACGCGGTGCGGGCCGCCACCGGCTGGGCCCCGCGGGACCTGCCCATCCGCCCCGACCGGCTGCTCGAAGGGATCCGCTCGTGACCGAGCTGCGTGCCGGCGGCACCGACGTCCTTGCCAGGGCCCGGATCGGGCGCGCCGCCGGGCCGTTCGTGGACCTGGCCGGCAAGCCGGATCTGCGCGGGATCGAGTGGCGGCCGGACGGCTCCGCCCGGATCGGCGCGCTGACCACCGTCGCCGAGCTCGCCGCCGACCCCCGGCTGCGGGCGGGTTACCCGGCGCTGAGCCTGACGGCGGGCGGCCTGGCCACCCCGCAGATCCGCGCGGCCGGCACCCTCGGCGGAAACCTGTTGCAGCGCAACAGATGCTGGTACTACCGCAATCCGAGGTTCGCCTGCCACCAGACCGGCGGCGAGGGGTGCCCGGCGCGCGGCGGGGCGCACCTGTACTCCGTGGTGGTCGATCAGGGCCCGTGCGTCGCGCCGCACCCGTCCTCGCTGGCCGTGGCCCTGCTCGCCTACGACGCGCGGGTGACCGTCGACGGCCGCGGGTCGCTCCCGGTCGCCGAGCTCTACGGCGACGGCTCCGACCCCACCCGCGACCACCTGCTCGGCCCGGCCGAGGTGCTGACCGCGGTCGAGCTGCCGCCGCCGGCGCCGGGGGAGCGGGCCGCCTACCACCGGGCGATCGCGCGTGCCGAGGCCGAGTGGCCACTGGTGGAGGCGGTGGCCCGGCTGGTGCCCGACGACACCGGCGCCGTGCGCTTGGTCGCCGTGGCCGCCGGCGGCGTCGCCCGCACCCCGCTTCGACTGTCCGAAGTGGAGGCGCCGCTGTCCGGTGCGAAGATCACCTGGGACGCGCTGCGTTCGGCGGCCGAACGCGTCACCGAACGCTGCGCGCCGCTGCCGCAGACCGGCTACAAGGTGGCCCTGTTCCGCGACACCGTGCTGGAGGTGCTGGAACGCGCGGCGGGGGACGCATGCGATATTCCTGGGCATGCCCGACGAGCCGATTGACCGGATCCTGGACGCGGCGTACGCGTGCTTCACCCGGCACGGCGTTCGCCGGACGACGATGGACGACATCGCCGCGGCCGCCGGCATGTCCCGGCCGGCGGTGTACCAGTACGTCCGCAACAAGGACGACGCCTTCCGCCGGCTGGCGACCAGGCTGTTCGACGAGGTGCTCGACAAGGCCCGCGCCGCGGCCGAGAGCGACGCGCCGCTGGCCGAACGCCTGTACAACGTGGTGGCCGCCAAGCTGGACCTGGCGGTCAAGCTGTGGCGGGACACCCCGCACGCCGCCGAGCTGCTCGACGCCGGCGCCCGGCTCTCCGGCGACCTCGCCGACACGCTCAGCACCGCCATCCGGGAGCTGGTGGCCACGACGATCGCGAAGGCCGAGGGCGAGCTCGACCTGGCCGGCACCGATCCCGCCGAGATCGCCGACGTCGTTCTGGCCCTGACCTACGGCCTGGAGAGCGACCTGACCGACCCGCGGCGCACCCGCCGCCGGCTGCGGCTGGGCATCACCCTGCTGCTGGCCGGGCTGTCGGTCACGCCGAGCCGCGGTGGGTGATCGAGACCGGGAGCACGCGGGTGCCGGGGCGGACGGACTCGCCGGCGAGCAGGGCCATCAGGGTGCGGACCATGTGGCCGACCTGCTCGCGGGGATCCTGGTGGATCGAGGTCAGGTCCATCGCCGGCGCCAGCGCCGGGTGATCGTCGAAGCCGACCACGGCCACGTCTTGGGGAACGCGGCGGCCGCCGTTGAGCAGCGCCCGCATGGCCCCGGCCGCCAAGGGGTCGCTGGCCGCGAAGACGGCGTCCAGGCGGGGTGCGCGGTCGAGCAGGTTCTGCATGGCCCGCTCACCGCTCTCCATGCTGAAGTCGTCGGCGGCCTCGGACAGGTCGTCGGGGTCGGCGCCGGCGGCGATCAGCGCGTCGCGCCAGCCGGTGAGCCGGTCGCGGGCGGCGGGATGGTCCAGCGGGCCGGTCACGGTGGCGATGCGCCGCCGGCCGATGCCGAGCAGGTGCTCGACGGCCATCCGCGCGCCGCCCTGGTTGTCGAAGTCGACGGTGTGGATGCCGCGACTGATCGTGCCGGGCCGGCCACCGAACACGACCGGGAGCCGCAGCAGGCGCAGCGCGGTGGGCAACGGGTCGCCCTTGTGCGGCGCGATGACGAGCGCGCCGTCGACGTGGCCACCCTCCAGGAACCGGATCGTCCGCGGCACGTCCTCGCGGCTGTCGACGAACATCAGCAGCATCTGCATGCCGACGGCGGCCAGCTCGCGGAACGCGCCGTGCATGACCGCGGGGTAGTACGGGTCGTCGAGCACCTTCGACTCGGGCTCGGACAGCACGAGGCCTACCGCCCCGGTCCGCTTGGTCACCAGCGAGCGCGCCGCCTGGTTGGGGGAGTAGCCGAGCGCGGCGGCCGCGGCGAGGACGACCTCCCGGGCGCGCCGGCTGACGTAGGCGTCGTCGTTGAGCGCCCTGGATGCGGTTGACCTGGAGACGCCCGCGTAGGCCGCGACGTCTTCCAGGGTGGGACGTTCGTCCTGGCTAGGTCCGGCTGCCACGAAGCGAGCGTACCGGATCTGGGAGCGCTCTCAAACGATGACGTAACACAACAGCCACGATGCCTTGACATAGTCCGTGGTCGCAGACAAACTCAGCACCGCTAATTCTGGGAGCGCTCCCAGCCCCACCCAGCAGCAAGGGGTTTGACGTGCGACAACTGTTAATCAGGGCGTTCACCGGCGCGATCGCCCTGGCCACCGTCGGCGCGATGACCGCCTGTGGCGGCGACGAGGGCGGCGGCAGCGCGAACACCGGCAGCACCACGCCCAGCAACGAGCCGGTCGAGCTGACCATTGCAACCTTCGGCGAGTTCGGATACGAGGACTTGCTGATCGAATACCACAATCTTCACCCCAATGTCACGATCAAGCACAACAAGGTCGCGCAGGGCGGCCCGTTCTTCACGGCGCTCCAGACCAAGTTGAGGGGTGGTCAGGCCGAGTGCATCGTTGGCATCGAGGAAGGCCACCTGAGCGAGCACCTCAAGAATGCTCAACTGTTCAACAACCTCGAGGAGATCGGCCCGAAGGACGTCACCAAGGACCGGTGGCTCAGCTGGAAGTATGAGGCCGCCAAGGCCAAGAATGGCTCGTTGATCGGGTACGGCACCGACATCGGCCCGCTCGCCATGGCCTACCGCAAGGACCTGCTCGAAGCGGCCGGGATGAAGACGGACGACGCGTCGATCAAGTCGATGTTCGCCACCTGGGACTCCTTCTTCGCCGCCGGCGACCAGTACGTCAAGGCGACCGGCAAGCCGTGGTTCGACAGCGCGTCGCAGGTGTTCAACGCGATGGTGAACCAGCTGCCGAACGGCTACATCAACAAGTCGGACGACCAGCTGGCCATCGAGAGCAATGCGGACATCAAGAAGGCCTGGGACCAGGTGACGGCGGCGGTCGCCCGCGGGCAGTCCGCCAAGCTCACCGCGTTCAGCCCCGAGTGGCAGAACGGCTTCAAGGCCGCCGCCTTCGCGACCAAGACCGCTCCGGCCTGGATGCTCGGTGTGATCGAAGGCAACGCGGGCCCGGAGAACGCGGGCAAGTGGGCCGTGACCGACGCTTTCCCGAACGGTGGCGGCAACTGGGGCGGCTCCTACCTCGGTGTGCCGAAGAGCTGCAAGACCCCGCAGCAGGCCGCCGAGCTGGCCGCCTGGCTGACCGCTCCCGAGCAGCAGCTCAAGGCGTTCAAGGCGAAGAAGACCTTCCCGAGCCAGGTCAAGGCTCTGGAGTCGCCCGACTTGCTGAACAGCACGAGCGAGTACTTCGGCGGCATCAAGGTCGGCGAGCTCTACGCCAACATGGCCCGCAAGGTCGGTCCGCCGCAGTACAAGGGACCCGGCGACGCGAGCATTCAGGAGAACGCGACGAGCCCGGCTCTGCAGGCGGTTGAGCAAGGCAAGTCCGCGGAGGAGGGTTGGCAGCAGGCCGTCGACGCGGCCAAGAAGATCGTCAAGTAAGGATCTTCGCGCCCGGTTCGGTTGACGATCGCCGAACCGGGCGCGTTACCACGCCAACTCACCGAGAGGGAGCCGGGGATGTCGGAAACGCTTGCCCGCCCGGTGTCGCGACCCCCCGCGCCGCCACCGGCCAGACCGCCCACCCGGCTGACCTTCCGGCAGCGGTTGAGCATCGCCGACGTCAAGGTCTCGCCCTACCTCTACATCGCGCCGTTCTTCATCCTGTTCGGGATCGTCGGGCTGTTCCCGTTGCTGTTCACGGCCTACACGTCGCTGTTCGACTGGGAGCTGCTCGACGAGACCGGCCGGTTCATCGGCCTTGAGAACTACGCCGAGCTGCTGGGCGACGACCAGTTCTGGAAGACCCTGACCAACACGGTGAGCATCTTCGTGCTCTCCAGCGGACCGCAGATCGTGGTCGCGGTGCTGCTCGCCGCCATGCTCAACACGAAGCTGCGCGCGACGACCGGGTGGCGGGTCGGGGTGTTGATCCCGTACGTGGCCAGCCTGGTCGCGGTCGGCATCATCTTCGGCAACCTGTTCGGTGTCCAGTACGGCCTGATCAACTCGATCCTGGAGACCCTGGGGCTCGACCGCGTCAACTGGCAGAACGACCGGTTCGCCAGCCACGTCGCCATTGCGATCATGGTGAACTGGCGCTGGACCGGATACAACACGCTGATCGTGCTGGCCGCCATGCAGGCCATTCCGCGCGATCTCATCGAGGCCGCGGTCATCGACGGGGCCAACGCGGTGCGCCGGTTCTTCAGCGTCGTGCTGCCGCTGCTGCGGCCGACGCTGATCTTCGTCGTGGTCACCTCGACGATCGGCGGGTTGCAGATCTTCACCGAGCCCAGGGTGTTCACCGAGCTGCCCGGCTCGAGCAACGGCGGTGCGGAGAACCAGTTCCAGACCGTGACGCTCTACCTGTACCAGGCGGGTTTCGAGACCGGAGACCTCGGCTACGCGTCGGCGATCGCCTGGGTGCTGTTCCTCGTGATCATCATCATTGCCGTGATCAACTTCCTGCTGACCAAACGGATCGCGTCCACGGGTGAGGCAGACCGATGACCGCGCTGAGTGTTCCGTTCCGCAGGCGAACCCCGGCGTCCAGGGGGCGCCGGGGCTTCGCCGACCGCCGCGCGCGGTTCTGGATCTACGGCCTGCTGACCGCGTTCCTGCTCGGCTCGGCGTTCCCGCTCTACTGGTCGTTCCTGGTGGCCAGCCGAGACAACTCGATCCTCACCGAGAAGATCCCGCCGATGCTGCCCGGCGGGAACTTCCTCGACAATGCCGCCCGCGTGTTCGACACCGTGCCGTTCTGGAAGGCGATGGGCAACAGCCTGATCGTCGGCGGCGTGGTCACCTTCACCACCGTGCTGTTCTCCACGCTGGCCGGGTTCGCCTTCGCCAAGCTGCGGTTCCGCGGCCGCAACGCGCTGTTCGTGTTCGTGGTGGCCACGCTCGCGGTGCCGACGCAGCTGGGCATCATCCCGCTGTACATCGCCATGGCCGACTACGGGTGGACCGGAACACTGTGGGCGGTGATGGTGCCCAACCTGGTCACCGCCATCGGGGTGTTCTGGATGCGGCAGTACACCGTGCAGGTGGTGCCGTACGAGCTGATCGAAGCGGCCAGAGTGGACGGTTGCAGCATGATCCGCGTCTACTGGCACGTCTGCCTCCCTGCGGTCCGGCCGGCCGCCGCGTTCCTGGCCATGTTCACGTTCATGATGTCGTGGAACGACTTCATGTGGCCGCTGATCGTGCTCACCCCGGACAACCCGACGATCCAGGTGGCGCTGGAGAAACTCCAGGCCGGCTACTACGTGGACTACTCGCTGGTGCTGGCCGGCACGACCCTGGCCACCATTCCGATCTTGATCATCCTGATTTTGCTCGGCCGCCAGATCGTGGCCGGGATCATGCAAGGAGCCGTGAAGGGATAGCACCGTGTCCGTAGTTCCAGACGAGGTCGAGTCCGTATCTGAGGCATTGGAGGCTGATCACGCGTTTCCGGCCGGGTTCGTGTGGGGCGCCGCGACCGCGGCGTTTCAGATCGAGGGATCGACCACAGTAGACGGACGAACCGACTCCATCTGGGACGAGTTCTGCCGGCGCCCCGGAGCCGTCGCCGCCGGCGACACCGGCGAGCCCGCCGCGGACCACTACCGGCTGTTCGAGAACGACGTCACGCTGATGGCCGAGCTCGGGCTCGGCGCGTACCGGTTCTCCGTTGCCTGGCCGCGGATTCGGCCGGACGGCGGGGACGTGAACCAGGCCGGGCTGGACTTCTACGAGCGGCTCGTGGACCGGTTGCTGGAGAACAGCATCAGTCCGTGGGTCACCTTCTACCACTGGGACCTGCCGCAGGCGCTCGAGGAGCGGGGCGGCTGGGCCAACCGGGACACCGCCTACCGGTTCGCCGACTACGTCGAGGCGGTGCTCGGCCGGCTCGGTGACCGGGTGCCGGTCTGGACCACCCTCAACGAGCCGTGGTGCTCGGCGTTCCTCGGCTACGCCAGCGGTCTGCACGCACCCGGCCGGACCGAGCCGCGCGCCGCGGTCGCCGCCGTGCACCACCTGCTGCTCGCGCACGGCCTGGCGATGGGCAAGATCCGCGAGCTGGCGCCGAACGCGGACGCCGCCATCACCCTCAACCTGTTCCCGGTCGAGCCGGCCGACCCGGACTCACCGGCCGATCTTGAGGCGGTGCGCCGGATCGACGGTCTGCAGAACCGGCTGTTCCTCGACCCGGTCCTGCGCGGCTCCTACCCTTCGGACGTGGTCGAGGACCTCGCCCCGTTCGGGTTCGCCGACCACGTGCGCGACGGCGACCTCGACCTCATCTCCGCCAGGCTCGACCTGCTCGGGATCAACTACTACCGCGCGCACACCGTGACCCCCTCCGACGAGCCGGCCGACGGCCCGTCGGAATGGCCCGGCTCCGAGCACATCCGGTTCGTGTCCCGCGGCCTGCCGCTCACCGACAGCGGCTGGGAGGTCCAACCCCCCGGCCTGGTCGACGTGCTGGTCCGCCTGCACCGCGAATACCCGCCCATCCCCTTGCACATCACGGAAAATGGCGCCGCCTACCGCGACGTGATCGACCCCGACGGCAAGATCCGCGACGACGACCGCATCGCCTTCCTCGACGCTCACCTGCGCGCCGCACACGCCGCCATCGAGCTCGGCGTCGACCTCCGCGGCTACTTCTACTGGTCCCTGCTCGACAACTTCGAATGGGCCGAGGGCTACGCCAAACGCTTCGGCATAGTCCACGTCGACTTCGACACCCAGCGCCGCACCCCCAAACAGAGCGCCCGCTGGTACGCCCAAGTCATCGCCGGCAACCGCCTCCCCCGAGCCGCCGGCTAACCCCGTGGCTGAAGGTGGCCCTCGCCCACCCCGACTGGCGCCGACCACCTCCAGCCACACCGAAGGTGGCCCTTCTCCCCGACCGGCAAGGGCCACCTTCGCCTGAATATGTCCAAAGCCCGCTCACCCCGGCCAATCGCTCCCTCATCCCCCACCCCGTGCAAAGGCCACCTTGCTCCCCGCCCCGCCGCATGAAGGCCACCGCCACTCCAACCCTCAGCGGTCCAGCCCGAAGGTGGCCTTCGCCCGCCCCGACCCCGGATGATTGCCGCTGTCGCGTCACTCCGCACCAGGGCCACCTTGCTCCCCACCCCGCCGCATGAAGGCCACCGCCATCTCAACCCTCAACCGGCCCAGCCCGAAGGTGGCCCTCGTTCCCTTGCCCCTAACGTCGGCCACCTTCAGCCGCAGCCCTAGTAGCGCAGCCCGAAGGTGGCCATCGCCCGCCCCGACCCGGATGATTGCCGCTGTCACGCCACCCCACGCCAGGGCCACCTTGCTCCCCACCCCGCCGCATGAAGGCCACCGCCATCCCAACCCTCAGCGGTCCAGCCCGACGGTGGCCCTCGTTCCCTTACCCCATTGGTGTCGGTCACCTGCAGCCTGAAGCCCTAGTGATGCACCCTGAAGGTGGCCATGGCTCGACTCGGCCGGCGAAGGCCACCTTCGGTGACGTGCTCAGGTGGTGCAGTCCGCGCACGTGCCGAACACCTCGACGGTGTGGCTCACCTCGGAGAAGCCGTTCTCGGCGGCCACGCGTTCCGCCCATTTCTCCACCGCCGGTCCCTCGACCTCCACGGTGCGCCCGCAGCTGCGGCACACCAGGTGGTGGTGATGGTGCTCGGAGCAGCGCCGGTACACGGCCTCGCCGCTGTCGGTGCGCAGCACGTCGATCTCGCCGGCATCGGCCAGCGACTGCAGCGTCCGGTACACGGTGGTCAGGCCGATGCCCTGGCCGCGCTTGCGCAGCTCCTCGTGGAGCTCCTGGGCCGAGCGGAAGTCGCTCATCTGCTCGAGCAGCTCGGCGACCGCGGTGCGCTGCCTGGTCGACCGCCGGCCCGGAACGGTCGGCGTGGAGCGGTCGGTCGCGGTCACCGTGGTCAGCCCTCCTCCGCATGGGCGACTGCATCCACCACGATATGCGAAAGGTGCTCATCCACCAGCCGATACACCACCTCGCGGCCGTGTCGCTCGCCACGCACCACGCCGGCGGACTTGAGCACCCGCAGGTGCTGGCTGATCAGCGGTTGAGCAACCCCGAGCGCGTCGACCAGCTCATGCACGCACCGGTCGGCCACGCGCAGCTCCAGCACGATGGCGATCCGCACCGGCGCGGCCAGCGCGCGCAGTAGATCACCCGCGGCGACCAGCGTCCGACCGGACCGATGCACGGACGGTCCCACCGCGGGACGGTCCGGAGAATGCTCGGCCGCCGGCAGCGTGTCGCGTGCGGCGTCCGAGCTCACGGGCGACCCGTCCTCTCAGATGTTCGAAGTGGTTACCGTGTTCAACAGTGTAGGTGGCAACCCTATTTCGTCATGCCGTGAGAAGAAGCGACACGGCGATGGCCACCAGCGCCGCCAGGATGATCACGCGACCGGCCCGTGCCGGGCCGGACAGCGCCGGCCAGGTGCTCGCGAGCAGCACCCCGACGGCCACGGCGAGCAGACCGAGCAGGGCGGCGCCGAGCACGCCCCGGACCAGCACGGCGACCGCGAACACGGCGACGACCGCGAAGAACGCCGCTACCGGTGGCACCCTGGCCAGCGGTCCGTCGCCGGCCAGCAGCGGAGTCCGGCCAGACCGCCTACCACGCATGGTTGCTCCTCACGTCGAGCCGATGTGAGGGTCGGCCCATCATCCCCGCTGCATCCGGTGTTGTCGCGGCCAGCCGGCGGTTGGCGGCCACCCGATCCTCGGCGGATCTGGCGGCTCGGTAAGCCCTCACAGGTGCCCATCTTGCTAGATGCCCTGTAATCCCCCGATCGTGGCTGACCCGGCGCGGGTTACCCTGACATTTCCGCCTCACCTTTCCGGTGCTCATTCGATGGAGTGCTCGTGCCCGCAGACCGTGTCGAGACCGTTGTCAGCCTGTGCAAACGTCGGGGCTTCGTCTACCCGTGCGGCGAGATCTATGGCGGCACCCGCTCCGCATGGGATTACGGACCGCTTGGTGTCGAGCTGAAGGAGAACATCAAGCGCGCCTGGTGGAAGGCCATGGTCCAGGGGCGGGACGACATCGTCGGCCTCGACTCGTCGGTGATCCTGCCCCGTCAGGTCTGGGTCGCCTCCGGGCACGTGGCCGCCTTCCACGATCCACTGGTCGAGTGCACCTCCTGTCACAAGCGGTTCCGCGCCGACCAGTTGGCCGAGGAATATGCCGAGCGCACCGGCAAGGCGGTCGCGGAGCACGATCTGTCCGACGTGCCGTGCCCCAACTGCGGCAACCGCGGCCAGTACACCGAGCCGCGCGAGTTCAACATGATGCTCAAGACCCACCTGGGGCCGGTCGAGTCCGAGGAGGGCCTGCACTACCTGCGACCGGAGACCGCCCAGGGCATCTTCATCAACTTCCTGAACGTGCTCACCACGTCGCGCCGCAAACCCCCGTTCGGCATCGGCCAGATCGGCAAGTCGTTCCGCAACGAGATCACGCCGGGCAACTTCATCTTCCGCACCCGCGAGTTCGAGCAGATGGAGATGGAGTTCTTCGTCGAGCCGGGCACCGACGAGGAGTGGCACCAGTACTGGATCGACGAGCGGATGCGCTGGTACACCGATCTGGGCATCGCCAAGGACAACCTTCGCCTGTACGAGCACCCCACCGAGAAGCTGTCGCACTACTCGAAGAGGACGGTCGACATCGAGTACCGCTTCCAGTTCGGCGGCCTTGAATGGGGCGAGTTGGAGGGCATCGCCAACCGCACCGACTTCGACCTCACCACGCACTCCAACCACTCGGGAGTGGACCTGTCCTACTTCGACCAGGCGACCAACTCCCGCTACCGCCCGTTCGTCATCGAGCCCGCCGCCGGCGTCGGCCGCCCGCTGATGGCCTTCCTGCTCGACGCCTACGCCGAGGACGAGGCCCCCAACGCCAAGGGCGGTGTCGACAAGCGGGTGGTCCTCCGCCTCGACCGCCGCCTCGCCCCGGTCAAGGTGGCCGTTCTTCCCCTGTCCCGCAATGCCGATCTCTCCCCGAAAGCGCGCGACGTCGCCGCCACCCTGCGCCGCCACTGGAACGTCGACTTCGACGACGCCGGCGCCATCGGCCGCCGCTACCGCCGCCAAGACGAGATCGGCACCCCGTTCTGCGTGACCGTCGACTTCGACTCCCTCAACGACCACGCCGTCACCGTCCGGGAACGCGACACCATGTCCCAGGACCGCGTCGCCATCGACCAACTCGAGCCCTACCTGGCCGCCCAACTCCTCGGCTGCTAACCCCTCGCCTCGAGCAGTGCGGACGCGCCCAGCCGTGCGCCGTTCACGATCAGTGAAACGTCGATGTTTCCGCGAGTGGCGTTGGAGTACGGACAGATCCGGTGCGCCTCGCGGACGACATCCATGGCCCGCGCGGCGTCGGCGAGTGAGGGCAGGGCGATGTCGAGCTCGACACCGAGCTTGAACGCGCCGGTGCCGGTCGGGATGAGCATGGCCTTCGAGTCGATCTCCACATCCTCGGTGGTGATCTTCTCGCGCCGGCCCAACAGGGTCAGCACGGTGGCGAAGCACGCGGCGTAGCCGATGGCGAAGAGCTGTTCGGGATTGGTGCCCGCACCGTCGCCCCCGAGTTCCTTCGGCTGCCGAAGCTCCAGGTCCAGCCGACCGTCCGCGGTCCACGCCCGACCGTCGCGTCCACCGGCGACATGCGCCTCCGCCGTGTACAGCGGTTCCATGAGGTTCTCCGCTCGTATGGTTCCAACACTGAGTAGACCTGTCTGTCTACCGCGATGCTTAAGATAGACAGATCTGTCTGATACCGTCAAGGGGTGACCGCACCGGCGTCCGAACACCGACGGCAGAGCCCGGCCCGTCGCCGTGTCCTCGACACCGCCGCCGCCCTGTTCTACGCCGAGGGCCTGCACACGGTCGGCATCGACCGGATCATCGCCCAGGCCGGCGTTGCGAAGGCCACCTTCTACCACCACTTTCCGGCGAAGGACGAGCTCGTCCGCGCCTACCTGGATGAGGAGTATCAGCGTCAGCGGGCCGCCATCGAGGCCATGCGGACGGCGTCGATCGAACCCCGCCAGATACTCCTGGCGATCTTCGAATATCTGGGAAAGACCGGTGCCAGCGCCGGTTTCCGCGGCTGTCCCTTCACCAACGCCGCGGCGGAGTATCCCGACCCGGCCCATCCGGTGCGCCGAACCATCGCGGAGTACCGCCGCTGGAGCCACACCCTGTTCCGCGACCTGCTCGCCGACGCCGGCGACCCAGACCCCGAGCGAACCGCCACCATCCTCATGATGCTCCGCGACGGCATCGTCGTGGGCAGCGACCTCGACGACCCGAACGCACTGCGCCCGGTCATCCGTGACGCGCTGATCCGAGTCCTCGACGGCCAGACCCCACCTACCTGACCACCACATCCGCTCCGCTCACCACGCGGGGGCCGAGCCGGCCACCCGCCCCTGAGGAGCGAAGGTGGCCCTGCCTGTCGGCATTCCATGCGAAGGCGACCTTCAGACCAGTACCGACCCGGTTGGATCATGTGTAGCTCGGGCTGCATGCCGACTTCATTCCTGATGCGCATCAATCCGAGCGAATACTTGCATTGGACGTATCGTCCGCGACGGCCTAGCGTCGATGGTGACGAGGTACCTCGCCAGCGCGCATCAGTTATCTGCCAACGAAAGAGAGTGAATGATGTCTATCTTCATCCCCGCCGACCTCGTGGTGGAGGCAACTCGTGCGCTGGCGTCGTCCGCATTGCCGGACGCGCCCGTCGAGCCGGACCACATCCGGCCGCGATCGCGCGCCTTGGGGTTCCTCCGTGCCCTGTTCAGACCCGCTACCCGCACGAGGCCGGCCGAGCGCCACGGTCCGGCCCCGGGCCGGCATAGCCCCCAGACCAACCCCGCTCGCTGCTAGACGAGCCCGCGGAGTCGCGGGCACCTCAAGGTGATCTTCGAATGCCTTCAGGTGAGCAGTGGGTCTGCTGGGCGTCCCAGTTCCGCCGAACCTCGACCCGTCCCAGAGCGAAGGTGGCCCTCGCCTCCCGTGGCTGGCGGTGGCCTTTGTTCCCTGAGGTGCCGGTGGCTCTCATTACCGCGGAGGTGCGGCGGTGGCCTTTGTCCCAGCGGCAGGGCGCGAAGGGGGCCTTGCCTTGGCATGGCGGCGCAAAGGGGGCCTTGCCTCGACCTGGGAGTGCGAAAGGGGCCTTGCCTCGGTATGAAGGCGCGAAGGGAGCCTTGTCTCGACCTGGGAACGCGAACGAAGGCGGCCTTCGCTCGAATGTGGAGTGGACGTGCATTTGGCTGGTGTGATTGGTGCGCAGGACAGCTTGAAGGCACCCAGCCCGATGTGAAGGTGGCCTTCGACCGAAGGTGTAGGTGGCCGTCGATCTCACACAGATGAAGGTGGCCATCCTCTGACCGATGTCAAGGTGGCCATCCTCTGACCGGTGTCAAGGTGGCCATCCCCTGCACCACCCGGGCGTGGTTCGACGACCTCGACGCCCGCCGCCGCGCCCAGTGGCCGATGTGAAGGTGGCCCTTCCCCTCGCAACTGGCAAGGGTGCCCTCCCCCTGGCAGATGGCAAGGTTGCCCTTCCTTGCCAGCGTGGAGGTGACCTTGAGCCCCCAAGGCTGAAGGTGGCCAGTACCTGGTCGGGCGAAGGTGGCCTTTGATCTCGAGTGGTGAAGGCGGCCTTCGCCTAGCCAGGTGACAGTGGCCCTCCCCTGGCTGGGGATGAGAGTGACATTGGCTCACGAGCGATGTAGGTGGCCTCCGCTTGGCGGGTGAACGTGGCCTTGCTCTGCCGCGAATGAAGGTGGCCTTCGCATTTGTCGGTCGTGGATAGGTGGCCTTCGTCCGGGTGGAGTCGTGAGGAGTCGTGCGAAGGTGACCTCGGCTCCGGAATTGCGGGGTAGGAAGGTGGCTTTCGCTCGAGTGTGGGAATGAAGGTGTCCTTCGGTTGTGATCGGCGCGGAAGGTCCTATACTCGCTATTGCAAATGCCACCTTCGTACGAGCTAACCGTTCCTCACTGGCACTCCTCGATAGAGGTATCTTCGCGCCCAAGCTGGAGCCACTCTCCACTTTCACACCCAGGCAGGGACTGCCTCGTCCCCCAGTTAGAACCATTTCCCACCCTCACACCGCACAGCATTGGCCACCTTTGCGCTCGACCCATAATCATTTCCCACTTTCCTGCCGCGGCGCGGGTCACCTTTGTGCTTGACCGAGAACCACTTCCCACTTCACGCCGCGAAGCGTGGGCCACCTTCGTGCTTGACCGAGAACCATTTCCCGCTTTCACGCCACGCGGCGCGGTCACCTTTGTGCTTGGTTGAGAACTATTTCCCGCTTTCATGTCGCGCGGCGCGGTCATCTTGTGCTCGCCCCATAACCATTTCCCACCCTCACGCTCCACAGCACGGGCCACATTCGCCCCATTCAGGACCAATCACACGCTCGCACTCACTGGGGCACTGGATGTCGGGCGGGTGGTGGGGGCGGGGTCATGAGGCGCCGGCTATGTCGGTGACGATGGGTGGAGGGGGACGGAGGGTGGCGTGGTGGTGGGCGAGGAGGAGTTCGTCGAGGACGAGGGTGGAGTGGTCTCGGAGTTGGGCGGGGGGTGTGTGGAGGACGATGATGCCCGCGGACTTGAGGCGGGCGTGGCGGCGCATTGACTCGGCGTGGGCGGCGGGGGTGAGGTGGAACTGGTAGGAGTCGAGGTCCCAGGCTAGGCCGAGCTCGGGCCACCAGGCGTCCATGATGCCGAGGTGGTCGCCGTCGGGGGTGCGGATGGGGGTGTTCCAGAGGGGTTGAGGGAGATCCGTGCGGTGCACGAGCCTGCGGGCCCAGCCCTCGGCCATGGAGCGGATTCCAGAGGAGAGCTCGTCGAGGATGCGGCGGGGCAGCGCGCTGCCGCGGTTGCTGCCGGTGTCGAGCTCGTGGCGGAGCCAGGCCGGGTTGAGCCGGCCGCGTTGGATGACTTCGGCGAGGAGTTTGCGGACGGCGTCGGGGGCGGTGAGGCGGCGGGCGGTGTCGGTGACCGCGCGGGGGAGGGGGGCGATGGGGAAGCCATTGCACGGCACGGGGGTGGGCAGCTTGGTGGTGCGTTCGATGAGGACGTGGCGGAGGTTGCGGACCTGCCGGCCGTGCGGGACGAGGAGGTGGACCTCGCCGGGCGCGGGTGGGGTGGACATGCCGTGGTGGTGCAGGGCGTCCCAGCCGGTGACGATCGCGCCGGGGCCGGCGTGGCGGAGGGCGCTGGCAATGAGCTGCGGCCGGGTCGGCGGGTCCTTGGCGAGCAGGATGACACCGGGCGCGATGCGTTGCCATCGGCCGCCGGGGAGGCAGTTCGTGTAGATCGCGTGGCTGCTCAGGCCGAGCCGGATGAGCTCGGTGGCGCGGGCGATGCGGTGCGGGAAGAGGTCGGCGAGCGCGTCGATGTCGACGAGGGCGCGGTTGCGAGTCATGGGGTCAGCACACCGCATGGCGGCGCCCCGGCGGGGTGGGGCGGGCACATCTGTGGATAGTCCACAACGGTGTGGACAACTCGCCGCCGTGGCCGGTCGCGGAGCGGTTTCGGTCGCCGGGATCGGGTAGGATGCGACGCTCCATTGTGGACCGAAAGCCGGTGAACAAAGCATCACGAGGGCGTCTGCAAGGATGGCTGACGTGACCCCAGCGGAGCCTGCCCGTCCGGTCCGGCGGTTCGTGCGCCGGCTGGTGCTCGGCGTGCTCATCGTCGGGGCCCTGGTCGTCGGCGGCACCGGGTTCCGGGTCTGGCAGGTGGCGAGGGTGGACGACCGCACGCCGGCGGACGTGGTCGTGGTGCTCGGCGCGGCGCAGTACGACGGGAAGCCGTCGAAGATCTTCGAGGCGCGGCTCAAGCACGCCAAGACGCTCTACGACGACGGCGTCGCGCGACACATCGTGACCGGCGGCGGCCGCCGGCAGGGCGACACCTACACCGAGGCCGACGCCGGCGCCCGGTGGCTGACCGCGCAGGGGGTGCCCCGGGACCGGGTGGTCGAGGTCGACGAGGGCGCCGACACGCTGGGCACGCTCAAGGCCGTGGTCGGTGCGGTCAAGCAGCGGGGCTGGCGCTCGGCGGTGATCGTGAGCGATCCGTGGCACTCGCTGCGGGCCCGGACGATGGCCGCGGACGTGGGCCTGGACGCGTGGACGTCGCCGACGCACAGCGGCCCGATCGTGCAGACCAGGCAGACCCAGCTGCGCTACATCCTCCGGGAGACCGCCGCGCTGCTGTACTACCGCGCTACCAGGGCGCCCGCCGACGGCATCGGCATCAGCGAGGACGTGGCCGCCGACAAGTAACCTCCGTCGTTATGAGCCCGGGCTACACCGAGCACGACGCCGCCCGCCTGCTGGCCGAGCCGGCGAAGACGGCCGCGCTGCCCGGTTCCTGGCCGGCCAGGCGCAGCCCGTTCGCCAGGGATCGGGCGCGGGTGCTGCACTCGGCCGCCCTGCGCCGGCTCGCGGGGAAGACCCAGGTGGTCGCGCCGGGCGAGAGCGACGAGGCCAGCGGGATGCCGCGGACCCGGCTGACCCATTCGCTGGAGGTGGCCCAGATCGGCCGCGGCATCGCCGAGGAGCTGGGCTGCGACCCGGACATCGTGGACACCGCGGGCCTCGCGCACGACATCGGCCACCCACCGTTCGGGCACAACGGCGAGCAGGCGCTCGACGAGCTGGCCAAGGCCTGCGGCGGGTTCGAGGGCAACGCGCAGACCCTGCGGATCCTGACCCGGCTGGAGCCCAAGGTGCTCGGCGACGACGGGCGCACGCACGGGCTCAACCTCACCCGGGCGTCGCTGGACGCGTCGACGAAGTACCCGTGGCGACGCACGGCGGGGCGGGCGAAGTTCGGCGTCTACGACGACGATCTGGCGGTGTTCGACTGGATGCGGCGGGGCGCGCCGGACGAGCACAGGTGCCTTGAGGCGCAGGTGATGGACTGGGCCGACGACGTCGCCTACTCGGTGCACGACGTCGAGGACGGCGTGCGGTCGGGCCGGATCTCGCTCGGAGCGCTCGCCGACCCGGCCGAGCGTGCGGCGGTGGCCGAGCTGGCCGCCAAGCACTTCTCCGGCCAGCCGGTCTCCGATCTGGAGGAGGCGGCCAAGGAGCTGCTGCGCCTGCCGGTCGTGGCCGAGCTGGCCGAACGCGAATACGACGGCTCCCTCGGCGCCCAGGTCGCGCTGAAGCGGCTGACCAGCGAGCTGGTCGGCCGGTTCGCGGCCGCGGCGGTCACCGGCACCAGGCGGGAGTACGGCGACGGGATGCTGTGCCGGTACGCCGCCGATCTGGTGGTGCCGGCCAGGGTGGCCGCGGAGGTCGCCCTGCTCAAGGCGGCCGCGCGGCGCTGGGTGATGAGCGATCCCGACCGGTTGACCCTGCAGGCCGGGCAGCGGGAGCTGCTGGCCGAGCTGGTCGAGGCGCTCGCCGGGCGGGCGCCGGACCAGTTGGAGCCGGCGTTCCGGCCGGCCTTCCACGCGGCGGCCGACGACGCGCAGCGGTTGCGGGTGATCGTCGATCAGGTCGCCGCGCTCACCGACGCCCAGGCCGTCGGCTGGCACGCCACTCTGGTGTGACAAGTGGCACACTCGAGGCCATGGGTAGAGGTCGAGCGCGCGCACAGCAGAGCCCGCCCGGTCGGCGGGGGTTGCGTCCGAAGCGGCCGTCGGTCCCCGCGGACCCGAGCGGGCTGACCGACCGGTGGTTCGAGGACGGCGACGGCGAGGCGGGGTCCGCCGGTGTCCGCGAGCCGCGCCATCCCAAGCCGTGGGGACCGCTGCACGCTGCCTCCCAGGAGTTGCCGGTGCCGCAGCCGCCGATCTGCCTGACCCTGTCCGACGCCCGCCGCTAGGGAGTCTCGTGACCGACCGCGCGCACCTCGCGTTCACCCTTGCCCTGCACCGCGCCCTCGCCCCCGATCCCACCGACGACGTCTGCTGGTCGCCGTTCTCCGTGGCCAGCGCGGTGCGGCTGGTCGCGGCCGGGGCGGCCGGCATGACCCGCGACGAGCTGGTGGTGCTGCTGCTCGGCGACAAGTCCGGCGACATCCAGGCGCTCGGCCGGTTGCTCGACGAGGCGGCGACGCTCGCCCCGGCCGGACGCGACGAGCAGGAGCCCGTGCTCGCCGTGTCGAACACGATGTGGGCGGACGCGTCCCTGCGGCTGCGGGAGGACTTCGTCGACGAGGTGGCTCGCACGGCGGGCGGATCTGTGCAGCCGGCGCCGTTCAGCACGGATCCCGGCGCGGCCCGGAAGTTGATCAACAATGACGTGGCCGAGACCACGCGGGGGCTGATCCCGAACCTGGTGCCGGACGGGGCCATCCGCAAGGACACCAGGGCCGCGCTGGTCAACGCGCTGTACCTGAAGTGCGGCTGGCGCCACCGGTTCGCCGAGGAGGCGACCGTGCCGGGGCCGTTCCGCGTGCCGGGCGGCACGATCGAGGTGCCGACCATGGAGCTGACCGAGTCGGTCGGCTATGCCGCCCGCGACGGGTGGCAGGTGATCGGCCTGCCGGCGGTCGGCGGCGTGGAGGCGACCGTGTTGCTGCCCGACGGCGATCTGGCCGAGACAGAGTCGTGGCTGGACGCGAGCATGCTGGCCGACCTGATCGACGCCCAGCGGTCCACCCAGGTGCGGCTGCGCCTGCCGAAGCTGGACCTGTCCACGCAGGCCGAGCTGACCCCCGCGCTCAACGAGCGCAGCGTGCGGACCGTGTTCACCGACGACGCCGACCTGAGCGGGATCAGCCCGGATTCGCTTGCGGTGCAGGCGGTGCTGCATCAGTCGGTGCTCAAGCTGGACGAGCAGGGCCTCGAGGGCGCCGCGGCCACCGCGATCATGTTCCGGCTCACCGGCATCTCGATGGAGCAACCGGTCGAGGTCCACGTCGATCGCCCGTTCCTGCTGCTCGTGCGGCATGCCGCGACCGGCGTGGTGTACTTCGCCGCCCGGGTTGTCACGCCCGGCTGACCGACCTCGTCCTCCCCTCGACGGCATCGAGGAGGAGGAGATCATGCCCAGGATTCCAGGAGTGTCCACCAAGGAGGCCGGGCCGCTGCTGCGCGCGATGTACCGGTTCGCCCGCCGCCGCTACGGCGCGGTGCCGGAGCCCCTGACGGTCTCGGCCCACCATCTCCCGCTGACGCTCGCCGGCGGCGGGCACGAGCTGGCCGTGGAGAAGGCGTCGAAGGTGTTGCCCGCCAACGTCCGCGAGCTGGCCGTGTACCGGGTCGCCCAGCGGCTCGGCTGCTCGTGGTGCGTCGACTTCGGCACCATGCTGCAGAAGCACGAGGGGTTGGACATCGAGCGGCTGCGGCAGATCGACGACTACGCCACCTCGCCGGCGTACACCGCCCGGGAACGCATGGCGATCGCCTATGCCGACGCGATGAGCGCCAGCCCGGTGACGGTCACCGACGAGCAGGTGGCCGAGCTGCGCGCGGAGTTCGGCGACAAGGGCGTGATCGAGCTGACCTACCACATTGCCCTGGAGAACCAGCGCGCCCGGTTCAACAGCGCCCTCGACATCACCGACCAGGGCTTCACCTCCGGCGACGCCTGCCGGGTTCCGGTGCCGGCCGACGCGGGAGCGACCGTCAGAACCCGGTCGGCATCCGGGTGAGCTTGTCCGGGTTGACGATGTCGTACATGGCGACCACCTTGCCGTCCCGGATGGTGAACGTGGTGACCCGGCGGGCCATCGCCAGGTGTGTGTCGTCGCCCGGGATGTCCGGCAGCGCCATGCCGAGGTCACCGTTGACCAGGACCAGCTGACCGGCGAAGGCCCGCTCCGGCCCGTACCGCTCGAGCAGCCCGAAGGCGAACCGGGCGATCTTCTCGGCGCCGACCATGACCCGGCGAGTGGTGCGGGCCTTGCCGTCGCTGTCGCCGATGAGCACGGCGTCCGGGTGCAGCAGCTCGACCACGGCCGGCATGTCCCCGGCGGCCAACGCGGCCATGAACCGCTCGATGACCTCGCGCTGCTCGTCGAGCGGCGCCCGCGGCGGCGGGTCTGCCTCGGCGGCGGCCCGGCGGCCGCGGGAGGCGTGCTGGCGGGCGGTCGCCTCGGAGACGCCGAGGATCTCGGCGATCTCGCCGAACGGGACGCCGAACGCGTCGTGCAGCACGAACGCGACGCGTTGCTCCGGGGTGAGCCGGTCGAGCAGCACCATGGCGGCCATCCGCACGCCCTCGTCGCGCACCACCGTCTCAAGTGGATCCTCGCTGGTCGGGGTGCCGAACGGGGTGACGACCGGTTCCGGCAGCCACGGACCGGTGTACCGCTCCCGCCGCGCGGTGGCCGAGCGCAGCCGGTCGAGGCAGATCCGGCCGACCACCGTGGTCAGCCAGCCGCGCAGGTCGCGGATGCCGGCCCGCTTGGATTCGTCCAAACCGGACAGTCGGAGCCAGGCCTCCTGCACGGCGTCCTCGGCGTCGGCCAGCGTGCTGGTCAGCCGGTAGGCGACCCCGATCAGGTGCGCCCGGTGCGCGGCGAACTGCTCGGCCAGTACGTCCTCGCTGACGGTCACAACCCCCAGCGTAGCCGCCGGCGGAGCGGCCTAGACTCGGCGGCGTGGCGCGACGAATCCGGGAAAGCGACATCGCACAGGTCCGCGAGCGCAACCGGATCGACGAGGTCCTCGGCGAGTACGTCGCGCTGCGCCGGGCCGGCGGCGGCGCGCTGAAGGGCCTGTGCCCGTTCCACGACGAGAAGACGCCGTCGTTCAACGTCCGGCCCAGCCACGGCACGTTCCACTGCTTCGGCTGCGGCGAGGGCGGCGACGTGATCGCCTTCGTGATGAAGATCGACCACCTCAGCTTCGTCGAGGCGGTCGAGCGGCTGGCCGACCGGGTCGGCATCGCGCTGACCTACGAGGGCGGCGGCGCGGTCGTCCAGCGCGACCGGGGCAGCCGCAGCCGGCTGGTCGACGCGCACAAGGCGGCCGCCGAGTTCTACGCCGAGCAGCTGCGCACCCCCGAGGCGGCCAAGGCCAGGGAGTTCCTCACCGAGCGCGGGTTCGACGCCGCCGCGGCGGCCACGTACGGCTGCGGCTTCGCGCCCGCCGGCTGGGACCGGCTGACCAAGCACCTGCTCGGCCGCGGCTTCGAGCTGCCGGAGCTGATCAAGGCGCAGCTGTCCAAGGAGGGCCGGTCCGGACCGATCGACCGGTTCCACCGCCGGCTGCTGTGGCCGATCAAGGATCTCAGCGGGGACGTGGTCGGCTTCGGTGCCCGGCGGATCTTCGACGACGACCCGATCGAGGCCAAGTACCTCAACACCAGCGAAAGCCCGATCTACAAGAAGTCGCAGGTGCTGTTCGGGCTCGACCTGGCCAAGCGCGAGATCGCCCGGCGGCACCAGGTCGTCGTGGTCGAGGGCTACACCGACGTGATGGCCATGCACCTGTCCGGCGTGCCCACCGCGGTCGCCACCTGCGGCACGGCGTTCGGCACCGAGCACATCGCGGTGCTGCGCCGGCTGCTCATGGACGACTCGTTCTTCCGCGGCGAAGTGATCTTCACGTTCGACGGCGACGAGGCCGGCAAGAAGGCGGCGATCAAGGCGTTCGAGGAGGACCAGCGGTTCGCCAGCCAGACGTTCATCGCGGTGGCCCCCGGCGGGATGGACCCGTGCGAGCTGCGCCAGGCCAAGGGCGACCGCGCGGTGGTGGACCTGGTGGCCCGGCGGCAGCGGGCGATCGAGTTCTGGATCCGGGCCGAGCTGGGCGAGCACGACCTGGACACCGCGGAGGGCCGGGTGGAGGCGCTGCGCCGGGCCGTGCCCAACGTCGCGCGGATCAAGGACGAGTCGCTGCGCGACGAATACGCGCGCCAGCTGGCCGGTTGGGTCGGCTGGGAGGACATCCAGACCGTGGTGCGCCGGGTGCGGGAGACCGCCGGTGGCTCGCCGGCCCCGCAGCGCCGCGGCCGCCAGCCGGCCAACCCCAACCAGGGCGCGCTCGCCGTCGACGTGGACGGCCCACCCCGCCCGCCGCGCAACGATCCGCGGCTGTGGGTGCAGCGCGAGGCGCTCAAGGCGGCGCTGCAGGCGCCCGCGATGGCCGGGCCGTACTACGACAACTCGGTGCCCAAGGAGGCGTTCACCCACCCCGCCTACCGGGAGCTGCACGAGGCGTTGCTGGCCGCAGGCGGGACGTCCTCCGGGCTGTCCGGTCCGGGCCTCGTGGAGGCCGCGAGCAAGAACTGTCCACATCAGACTGTTCGGTCGCTGGTCACCGAGCTTGCGGTGGAACCGTTGCACCACAAGGAGGAGCCCGACGCCCGGTACGTCGGAAGCCTGGTCGCCCGGCTGATCGAGAGCGTCGTGGCCGGGCAGATCGCCGAGCTGAAGTCCCGGCTGCAGCGGCTCAACCCGGTCGAGGACGCCGACGACTACCGCACGCTGTTCGGCGACCTCGTCGCGCTTGAGCAGTACCGCAAGGCGCTGGGGGAGCAGGCGGCGGGCGGGCTGACCTAGTGGCCTGGCTGCGCCGGCTGGTCGAGCTGGTCGCCGGACCGGGTGTTCCGCCAGGGTTCACCGGCACGCTCGACGCCGAGGAGCGCGTGCTCGCGGTCGCCGGGGACCTGGTGGCGACCTCGCTCGGCCTGTGGCTGCCCGAGGGGGACGGCGTGCGGCGCGCCGGCTGGCACCTGATCAGCAAGGCGACCTGGGGTAACGGAACGCTGACCGTGACCGAGGCCGCGGAGCGCGGCGCCGCGGGCGAGGCCGTGCTGCTGGCCGACCTGCCGGCCCGCCGGTTCGCCCTGGAGCGGCCGGGCCGGCTGCCGGCGGTCGTGCACGCCAGGGTCACCGGCTCGATCCGGTCCCGGCACCGCCGCGAGCTGCCCGGCGGCGGCGTGTGGTTCGTGCAGCGGGTGGTGCCCGGCGTCGGGATCGTCCTGCAGGTCCGCGCCGACCCCGGGACGGATCCTGACGCGGTGCGGACACTCGCCTCGGAGGTGGCGGAAAAGCTGCGCGTGGCGCGGGACGGCCCGGTAGGCTAAACAGTACGGACGTACTGTTACTCTCCGGGGAGGTCGCGATGTGGGACCCGGGCAGCTACCTCGTGTTCGACGACTACCGCGCGCGGCCGTTTCGCGACCTCGTCCACCGGATCGGGGCCGAGGCGCCGCGCCGGATCGTCGACATCGGTTGCGGCGCCGGCAACCGCACGCTCGAGCTCGTGGCGCGCTGGCCGGCCGCGGCGATCGAGGCGTTCGACTCGTCACCCGAGATGGTGGCCGCCGCGCGCGAGCGGGGAATCGCCGCCGAGGTGGCCGACGTGCGGGACTGGACGCCGGCCCCGGACACCGACGTGGCCGTGACCAACGCCGTGCTGCAGTGGATTCCCGACCACCCCGAGCTGCTGCGCAGGTGGGCCGGGCAGTTGCCAGCCGGGGCGTGGTTCGCGATGCAGGTACCGGGCAACTTCGCCGCGCCGTCGCACGTGCTGCTCCGCGCCCAGATCGCCGACCCGGCGTGGCGGTCCCGGCTCGACGGGGTGACCGTGCGCGACGTGAACGCAGTGCTGGATCCGGAGGGCTACGCCCGGCTCTTCGCCGAGGCCGGATACGCCGTCGACGCCTGGGAGACGACGTACCTGCACCGGATGAGCGGCGCCGACCCCGTGCTCGAGTGGATGACCGGCACCGCGATGCGGCCGATCAAGTCGGTGCTGTCCGATGCCGACTGGCACGAGTTCCGCGCCGCCCTCGCGCCCGGTTTGCGCGCCGCCTACCCGGTGCGACCGGACGGCAGCACCTGGTTCCCGTTCCGCCGGGTCTTCGTGGTGGCGCGCGCCCCGGCCTAGGTCCGGCTGGGCTCGCTGACGTGCCCGTTCGGGTGCGTCTTGCTCGCCTTGCCGCCCAGCCCGGTCTTCTCGCCGATCTTCGCCCTGGCGATACCGGCGGCGCCCTGCACGGCCGGGTGGTCGGCGATCTTGCGGTAGGTGCGCACGATCTGGTCGTACCGGGCGCGTCCGGCCTTGGCCCCCAGCACGTACCCGACCGCTGCTCCCATCAAGAACGCCTTCATAGCCTCATCTCCTGACGTCCACACGACGTTGCTCCCACCCCCATCCTCCCGCACCCCGCCCGCGCTCGCTGCGCAAGCCGGTACGCTAGAGTGGTCCGTCGTCAGGCCCGCCTGACGGCGCACGCCTTCCTCCGTAGCTCAATTGGCAGAGCATTCGGCTGTTAACCGAAGGGTTGCTGGTTCGAGTCCAGCCGGGGGAGCCACGTCTGAGCAGGTCAAACGGCCACTGCCAGCGATCTTGGAAAGGATCGCGTGGCATCATGCGTGGCATCCATGGCCGGAAGACGTACTTTCGCAATAGGGGAACGAGGGGAGGCTCCCGGAGGCGTAAGCGTCCAATAGGGAGCATCGAGACGCTCAAGAGTGGGTCGCTGCGCGTCCGCGTGTACGCGGGCGTGGACAAGGTCAGCGGCGCCAAGCGGTACCTGACCGAAACGGTCCCGGCCGGGCCCAACGCCTGGACTCAAGCCGAGGGGATCCGCGACAAGCTCGTGCGGCAGGTCGAGGACGGCGGGCATCCGACGACCGATGCCACCGTGGCCCAAATGCTGGAGCGCTATCTGGGTGAGTGGGAAGGGTCGGACAGCTTCCTCGAGTCGTTGCAGAGCTACGTGCATCACCACGTCAACCCGATCGTCGGAACGGTCAAGGTCCACCGGCTCGACGTGGACGTGCTCGACTCGTTCTACCGGGAGCTGAAGCGCTGCCGTGACCACTGCGACGGGCGCGCGTTCGTCCAGCACCGAACGACAATCCCGCACGAGTGTGACCATCCGTGCGTCCCGCACGAGTGTCGGGGCTTGACGCACGAACGATCCGGCACATCCACTTCTTGCCGTCCGGTGCGTACAACGGGGCCCAAGCGGTGGAAGTGGGTGACCGACAACCCGATGGGCGATGCCAAGCCGCCAGCCGCCGCCGAGCCCGAAGCCGCCCACGGCCCAGCAGGCCGCCGTGATCATCAACGAGGCGTGGCGGGACCCAGACTGGGGTGCGCTGATCTGGGTCGCGATGACGACCGGTGCCCGCCGGGGTGAGCTGTGCGCGTTGCGGTGGAACGACATCGACTTCGCCCCCGGCGAGGAGACAACGTGGATCGCTCGGGCGATCAAGAAGAGCAAGAAGAAGGGCTGGGTGGAAGGCCCGACGAAGACCCACCAGCAGCGCCGGGTCGCCCTCGATCCGGAGACCGTGCTGGTCCTGGGCGATCTCCGGGAGCGGGTCAAGGTTCGGGCTAAGGCGCTGGGAGCCGACCTGGCCGAAGACGCCTTTGTCTTTCTCCGGCTGCGGACAGCGGCGCCTTCTACCGCCCGCCCACGCTCACACAGCGGTACGACCGTATGGCCGGTCGGTTGAAGATCCGGTCCTCATTTTCTGCCCGTTGGGGCACTGATGCTCCGGCATCCGGGTGACGCCGGTATTCGCCCCGGCCGAGGTCACCTCTCTCCAAGTGGTGTCGGTTCATCCCGAAAGGAAGACAATGATCCGAAGACTCAGTCTGATCACGGTCGCGACCGTAGGTGCACTGCTCCTGCCCGGCATGGCGGCTCTGGCCGCGCCACCCGGCGTCGATCCGTCCACTGTAGACATCACGTTGTTGCCGGGGCAGAGCACCACGGTCACCAAGAACGTCACGACCGCGGAGATTCCGCCGAACCCGGACGTAGTCCTGCTCGCCGACACGACCGGCAGCATGATCCCGGCGATCGGCAACGTGCAGAACAATGCGGGCGCGGTGACCGGCGCCGTGCTCGCCGCCCAGCCGACCGCGCAGTTCGGTGTCAGCTCGTACCGCGACGAGGGGGACAGCTACCTGTTCCGGGTCGAGCAGGACATCACGGCCGACACCGCGGCGGTGCAAGCCGGGATCGACCAGTGGGCGGCTAACGAAGGTGGGGACCTCCCGGAGTCCGCGATCAACGCGCTGTTTGAGCTGGCCAGCGGTGCGGTGAACTTCCGGACGGGCGGCACGAAGATCGTCGCGTGGTTCGGTGACGCGCCGTCGCACAACCCGAGCAACGGCCGCACACTGGCACAGACCATCGACGCGCTGGTGGATGCGGAGATCCGGGTGGTCGCAGTGAACGTCGGCGACGGCAGCTTCGGCCAGCCCGGCCTCGACGCCGACGCGCTGGACACCGCGGAGAACGAGGCCGGGCAGGCGACCGCGATCGTCAACGCGACCGGCGGTGTCCTGCTGAACGCGGCCGACGACCAGGTGGCGCAGGCGATCCTCGAGGGCATCCAGGCGGTCCAATCTACGGTCACCCCTACGGTGACCAGCTGTGACCTGCAGCTGAGCGTGACCAACTCGCCGGCCAGCGCCACGGTGGCAAGCGGCGACACGGCGACCTTCACCGAGACGATCACCGTCGCGAACGGCACGGCGCCGGGTGAGTACCACTGCACCGTGGACTACCTGGTCGACGGTGTCTCGCAGGGCTTCGTCGAGCACACGACGGTGCACGTCCGCGGCCTGTCGGTCAACGACGTCACGGTCGACGAGGGCGCCGGGAACGCGGTGTTCACCGTCACGCTGCTGGGCGGCCCGAGCCCGACACCGGTCACCGTGAACGTCGCGACGGCCAACGCGACCGCGACCGCACCGGCCGACTACACGGCCATCCCCACCACCACCGTCACGTTCGCCCCTGGTGAGACGAGCAAGCCGGTACCGGTCCCGGTCGTCCAGGACGCGGTGGACGAGCCGAACGAGACGTTCACGCTGAACCTGTCCGCGCCGAGCACCGGGGTGTTCATCGTGGACGGCCAGGGCGTCGCCACGATCGTCGACGACGACCGTGACGGCACCTTCTCCTGCACCGCGACCGCTGCCGACGTCGCCGGGATCACCGCAGCCGTGGCGAACCCCGCCAACCTGCCGTGTGTCGACGACAGCAAAACCGTCGCGTCGGTATTCCTCAACGCGGGCCTGATCAACGTCTCGTCGAGCGCGCTGACCGCCCGAACCAACCTGACGCCGGATGACCAGTCGCTGCCACCCGCCGCCGGCGACCGGGCGGAGTCGACCGCGCGAGTCGACCGGACGACGATCAGCACCCTCGGACTGAACATCGAGCTCGGGCTCATCCAGTCGCAGGCCACAGCGTCGTGTGTGACCGGCCCAGGCGGGCTCACGCCTGACTTCACTGGCAGCTCGAACGTCACCTCGCTGAAGATCAACGGCGTCCCGGTGACGGTCGGCTCGGCTCCGCTGACGATCCCGCTCGTGATCGGTTCGCTGCACCTGAACCGCACCACCATCGCCAACGGAGTGGTGACCCAGCAGGCCGTCGCGCTGGAAACCCCGCTCGCGCGTATCGTGCTGGCCAAGTCCCAGGCCGACGTGCACGGCACTGCCGCACACCCCGGCGGATCACCCTGCACCCGATAGGAACGGCTGACCGTTGAAGGCCCCTCCCCGCATTCCAGCCGGGGAAGGGCCCTCAACGCGAGCGCCGGCCGTCCCTGATGCCCAGGGCGTCCAACCGGGGAATGACTTCTTGGGCGAAGTAGCCGAGTTCGTCGCCGTAGTTGAGGAACGATAGCGCGATTCCGTCGAATCCGGCTTTGGCGAACGCGGCGATGGCGTTCGCTACGTCGTCCGGGGCGCCGATGAGTGGACAGGAGCCGTGGCCGGCGGCGAACCGGTGCCGGAACGTGGCGAGCATCTGCGGTGTGAAGGATTGTGCGTGCAGTCCCTGCAGGCGCATGACCTCGTCCACGGCTGGCCAGTCGGCGTGCTCGTCGGCGTAGTAGTGAAGGTAATCCTCGGCCTCGGCGCGGGTAGGCCGGCAGACCACGTGCCCGATGGTGAGCACGCCCACGTTCCGCCCGTAGGTGCGGGCCTCGGCGCGGATGCCGGCCACCACCTCCGTACCGTCCTCGGGGCCGGCCACAACGGTGAGGACCCGATCGGCGTTGCGCGCGGCGAAGGACCGGCCCTGCGGCGAGGAACCGGCGTTGATGATCGGGATGCGGTGTCCGTGGTACGGCTTGGGCCAGCCGACCACCCGCTTGAGCTGAAAGAACCGTCCACTGTGGTCGAAGGGTTCCTGGCTGGACCAGATCCGGCTGACGACATCCCACCACTCCTGCGCGAGCGCGTACCGGACGTCGTGGTCATCCGGCAGCGACAGACCGAGCATCTCGTACTCCGGGGCGTGCCAACCGGCGACGATGTTCAGGCCGATCCGCCCGGAGCTGACGTGATCGGCGGTGGCCAGCTGCTTGGCGGCGACTACCGGATGGTGGAACGCGGTGTGCACGGTGCTGAACACCCGGATGCCGCGAGTGTGGGCGAGCAGGCCGGTGGCCCAAACGAGCGGATCGAGAACGCTGCGGTGGAAATGGGTGTCCCGGCCCCAATCGGTCCACCGGGCGACCGGCAACAGGAAGTCGATACCTACGTCATCGGCGAGCCGGGCGAGTCGAAGATTGTCTTCCCAGGTCGCCGACCATCGCTCCGGGGCCGTGGTGATGGCCAGGCCTGATTCCGTGTTGGCCGAGAAGAGCCCGAGTTGAAAACCCAAGGCGCACCGCCTTCGTCATTGGCCACCTCGACCCAACGAACACAGTCAAGAGCGCAATTCATGCAATGTCAACGGCCTTGAAAACTGGGAGGCGGCCTAGTCCCAGAGCACCGGGCCGCGAACGGACAGCGGTGGCCGCCAGTGCACCTGGTCCTGGGGGAATGGCAAGGCGTAGCGACGGGAACCGTTCGAATAGCGTCCGCAGGGCGACCTCGCCTTCCAGGCGGGCCAGCGCGGCGCCGAGACAGAAGTGGGCACCGTGGCCGAATCCCACGTGCGGGTTCTGCCTGCGGGTGATGTCGAATCTGTCCGGCTCGGGGAAGTACTCCGCGTCGAAGTGGCCGCGCTGGTCATCGCCATCACGCGTCGCCCGGCTTGATCGGCACGCCGTCGATCTCCACCTCCGCGGTGGCCACCCGCAGCAGGGTGGTGTCGGCCGGGCCGTCATAGCGCATGATCTCCGCGACCGCGCCGGCCACCAGCCCGGTGGTGGGGGCGGAGTAGATCAGGGCAACGCAAAGCTTCTGCCGGGCATCTATGCACGCTGTTCGGTGTATGTGACCAAGCCCCACCGCCGAGATCTCAACGCCAGGGTCTTCCCGGTGATGTCGAAGGGGAAGCTGGATCACGTCGCCGTTCAACCCCGACGACCGCCAGGCCGCTGAGAACTCCCCGCGGATCGGCTCTTGGGTCGTCAGGACGGCTGTATCGGTGCTTGGCCAGCCAGGGGATGGAGGTAGGTGGAGTTGAGGTGCAGGTAGTTATCGGGTCCTCCGTTGGCGTGGTCCTGGGCGCCGGTTCGGGTAATGTCCAGGGCGCAGTCGGGGTTGATGCGTACGGTCGTGGTGGCGCTGCGGGACGCGCCCGGTGCGGGGTCGGGCAGGTCGAGTGTGCCGGCCGTGGCGCCGAACATCTCGCGAACCTGCGCGGTGCTGGCGGCGGGTGGCTGATCGGTGCGGTTGGCGCTGCTGGCATAGAGGGGGCCCGCGTCGACCAGCAGGCCACACAGGGTGCCCGGCGGGCGCCGCGCAACAGCGCATGACCGTCGAGGACGGCTGGGGGCGAGCCAGCCCGGATGGCTGGCCCGGACCGGAACGAGCAGCGTCACCCGCTCCTCGATCAGCAGCCGGTGGGCCACCTGTGCCGTGGCGTGATCGAGTACCAGCGCGCCGGCCAACTCGGCCCACACCCGCGACCGGCCAGCCGGCAGTCAACACCACAATCCGCTTACCCAGGGCCGAGCGCACGACTCGTGCACCAGGGAACGCATCTGTGGGCACGGCCGCCGCGCCCACATGGATCGTCACGGTCGAGACTACGAGTGGGGCGGGGGAGCGGCGCCGACACCGGCCGGCGCGCACCGAAACAGCACCCACGTTCCCGGCGATACCGGCATCGGACGTGGCGCGCCACGCATATTGTTCGCGAGCTGAATGGAGATGAACGATGCTCCGCGCACTTCTTCTCACGGCGACGGTCGCCGGATCATTTGTCGCGGTCCCGACCGCGCATGCCGCCGTCGATCAAATCTGCGTCCTCTCCGAAGTGATCAACTACAGCCCTCCGCTGACCGACACCCCGCAGACTGTGACCTTCTCGGTCCACGGCCAGCTCTTCAACTGCACCAGCAGTTCGGCCGCCACCGGGAGCTACTTCGAAACGGGCACGGCATCGAACGCGACCTGCACCAGTATCCTGGGCGCGGGCAGCGGCACGCGGGTGTACCGCTGGACCAACACCGCGATCGAACCGAGCACGTTCTCCTACAACCGAACCGTGAGCCGAATCGGCGGCGAGATCGTGGTCGTGGCCGAGGGTTCCATCACTTCCGGCACATTCACCCCCGACCCGGCCAAGTCGATGGGCAGCGGACTCCAACCCAACCCAACCGCCTGCATGACAACGGGCGTGGCACAACTAACCGCCCTGGGCACACTCACCATCGGTATTTAACCCGGCCCGGCAATTCGGTCAGCACGGACGAAATTCACCGGTCCAGGTGTAACGCTTGCCGACGGGTCACGCTCGTGACCCCTATTCCTCGATGGCTCCGCGGACGGCGCGCAGATGATCGCGGAAGGTCAGAGACGGCGTCTGCCGGCGCTGCTCGAGGTAGGTGTCGAACCGCACCGGCTCGCACAGGCTGACACCGGCCCGGATCCGCTCGGCCTGGCCGCGCTCCGTGTCGCGAATCTCTCGGCCAGTGTCAGGATCTCCGCGGCGCGGTCAACCGGCACGAACAGCACGTCGTCGTCGCCGCCGAGCGCCATATCCTGCCGCCCCACCGTCCACTCGCCCACGGTGGCCGATCCGAACGCGTCTGGAGGCCGGGCGTCGAGGCTGAGTGGACCGGTGGCGATCGCGCCCATGCTGAACACCGGTAACCCGATCGCTCGGAGGTCGGCGGTGTCGCGGTGCAGTCCCCAGATCACGACCCCACCCAGCCCCGCGGCCCTGGCCTCCAGCACCACGAGATCGCCGACGCACGCCTTGCCGCACCGCCCGCGGTTGTCGACCACCAACACGTCACCGCGGTCCGCGCTGTCGAACGCTTCCAGGAAGACGTCGACGCTGCCGACATGTCGCACCGCGCAGACCCGCCCGGCCAGGCGGCTACCCGGAACGACGGCGCGCACTCGCGCGGGCGCACAGCGCACCGCAACCTTCGCGCGGATGCCTCCGTCCGCCACGTGCGCGGTCGTCAACGTGGCGAACCGCTCCGCCAACTCCTGTGATCCATGCCGCAAGTCTGCATCCTGGACCGAACTCCAGGTCAACCGGGCGCCGCCACGCGGACGCTGCCTAGAGACGCTGGGGCCGGCGCCAATACGCAACCCGCCAAACGGCTCTGCATAGTCCACCCGGTGTTCGCGATTGTCCACGTGGGTGTTCCTAACCTGTTGGCGGGTGAACCCGGAACCGCCCATCGTCAACGATCCGACCCAGGCCGAACCCGCGATGACCGCAGGCGACTATCTCGGCTGCGGGCCATTCGAGCGGGACTCCCCACGCACCTACACCGACGGTCCACCCCTGACCGAGGGCCACATCTTATACGGTCCCGATAACCGTAAGGGCCGATTGTCCCGGTTGGGGCTGGGTGGCCGGCCGCATGGCTGGTCGCAGTTCCCATTCTTTTCGGAGCTCGCCCAGCATCCGCCGACCGAAGAGGGAGTGCGGCAGGTCCTCACCACGTGGGACATCGACCTGGGCGGCCAACCAGCTACGTGAGTTCACCCTGTGCGACGTCCTCCAGGCCACTGACCGTCGGTCACCATCCACGGTGGTGTTGCCCTTGCGCACCGGGATGCGTAAACAGCCTCGAGAGGTGATCAGTGCGCTCGTCGGCTCGGCTACCGTACGGGAGATGCATGAGTAGTCCTATGTAGGCGAACGGGTGGGTCTCGACCAGACGCGCGGTGGGGAATGTTTGCGCTGTACACGGTGTTCGTGGGGATGTGACGGGTGCGGATGGTCCTAGCCGGGGTGTCGGGTTGCGGTCCGAGCGCGGGCCGGTGCTGCTGTCGGTGATGATGGCGACCGGCCTGGTCGCGATCGACTCGACGATCCTCGCGACCGCGGTGCCCTCGGTGGTCGCCGACCTGGGCGGGTTCGCACAGTTCCCGTGGCTGTTCTCGATCTATCTGCTGGCGCAGTCGGTCTCGGTGCCGTTGTACGGGAAGTTCGCCGACATCGTGGGACGCAAGCCCATGATGCTGCTTGGTGTCGGGATATTCCTGGCGAGCTCGGTGTTGTGCGGGGCGGCGTGGAGCATGACGTCGCTGATCGTGTTCCGCGCGGTGCAGGGGCTGGGTGCTGGAGCGGTGCTGCCGATCGGGCAGACAATCGTGGCGGACATCTACAGCCTGAGCGAGCGGGCCAAGGTGATCGGCTACTTCGCGAGCGTGTGGGCGATCTCGTCGGTGGTCGGCCCGAGCCTGGGTGGGGTGTTCTCCGACTACGTGTCGTGGCGGTGGATCTTCTTCATCAACGTCCCGATAGCCGTACTGGCCATGACCATGCTGCAGCGCGGCTTCACCGAGCGGGTCGCAAACCGCACCAGCTACACCATCGATTACGCCGGAGCGGCGCTGCTGGCAGCCGGCGGCTCGCTGCTCATCCTGGGGCTGCTCGCCGGCGGCGTGAGCTGGGCGTGGGGATCGCCGACCAGCATCACGGTCATGACCGCGGCCGGGCTCCTGCTGATCCTCTTCGGCCTGGTCGAACGCCGCGCGGCCGAACCGATCCTGCCGCTGTGGGTCTTCCGGCGGCGCGTGCTCGTTGGATCCAACGCCGCGACGCTGTGCGTCGGTGTGTTGCTGATCGGCCTGACTTCCTACGTTCCGCTGTACGCCCAGAACGTCCTCGGCGCCCGCGCCTTGGTCGCCGGGTTCGCCGTCGCCGCCCTCACGCTCGGCTGGCCGGTCGCCGCCACCCTGTCCGGGCGGCTGTATCTGCGGTTCGGGTTCCGCACGACCGCGTTGCTCGGCGCGGCGTTCGCCATCGCCGGAGCCGTCGTGCTCATCACGGTCAGTCCCACCAGTTCCGTGTTCCAACTTGCTCTCGGCTGTTGGGTGATCGGAGTGGGCCTGGGGTTCATCAGCGCCCCCGCGCTTGTCGCGGCCCAAGCCTCCGCCGACTGGCGGACCCGGGGAGTCGTCACCGGTGCGAACCTCTTCGCCCGCTCCGTCGGCAGCGCGATCGGTATTGCGGTCTTCGGCGCCATCGTCAACGCCTCGGTCGCCGTGCACACCACCGACCCGAAACACCTACCCACCGACGTCCTGGCCCCCGCAATCCACTCCGTATACCTCGGCACCGGCGCGGTGGCCCTTGTCGTGATCGTGGCGATCGCCTTGATGCCCGGCGGAGTCCCGTCCACCGACACACAATCCAGCAGCGACGGCACCGAGGACACCTCCCAGGTCCGGCCGGCTGCCACGTGACGGTGGTTCCATTGACACCAGTCACCTGGAGCCCGTCGAAGTGCGGGAACTGCCCCGGCGGCCGGTGAGAGACACCTGACTGTCCCGACCAAATCCCACCCGGTCCCCAACCCCGTCGCACGCCGACTCCCCGCTGGCCACTCCACCATGCCCTGATCCGCCCGGCTGACCGGACCCAGTGGACTCCACCCGGCCGGATGCCCGCGTGGGCTCCAACGGCCCGCTGCGGCCCGGTAACACTGCTCCGCGCACTACGAAGTGCACAGTGGACGGTGCACACTCCACACAGAACACGGCTATAGATGTGAGGATTCGCAGAATGTCCAACGCTACCAGCCGTGTCGAATGACATGAGCTCGTCGCACGATGCTGGCCGTGGTTCCAATGTACTCGCGGGTGTCCTCGCCGTCGCGCCGGCGTCGGCATCGGCCGATCCGGTCCGTGCACGGTCAGCCCCGACGCGATCGATCCCACGGGTGTCCAGGTTGTCGTGGAATGCTCGCTCACCGCCGATGGCTTCACCACTCAGGTCCGCTGCGGGCTCGCCGGCGAACTCTCCGGGGGCCGTATTCGCCTGGTGACCGGCGGATGCGCGATCCGTAGGAGTGCCTCCACGGGCGAGACGGACGACTCCACATCTCCGGTGAGGCGCTGGAGGTCGACGTCGGCACGTTGCGGGTCGAGGTCGGCGGCAGTCTCAGCATGTCCGGTCAGTCCGCCAACGGCAGCCTCGGCGGATCCTGCCACGGCAGCGGCATCCGGGCCGACGCCACGTCGCTGACGGCCCGGGTGCTCCAGGCCAACTGCGACGGGCGGCTGCGCCCCGACCTGGGTGAGGCTGCGCGGGGCCGGAGCGGCCGCGCAGTTCAACGCCCGGTCGGGTGTGATCGGCCTGCTGCCCGGATCGGGAACGGCCAACGTCGACGCGTCCCGGCGATGGTCCGACTCACCCGCACCCCGGGTATCACCACCGACCTCGGCTCCGTTCCGCCGATCCAGGTTCCGGACGGCTCGCTCTGCACCGTGACCGGCTGAGGCGAGAAACGACGCCAAGTCCAATGCCGCCCTCGGTCGCGGGCGTCAAGCGGGTGCCCGAGCCGAGGGCCGGCTTCGAGGACGATCACATCCGGATCGGGGTGCGGTCAGTGAACGGCCCCGGCCCCTTGTCGGAAAGAGGTCCGGGCCATCAATTCGGCTTGGGCGTATGACGAGGTTTCTGTCGATATAGTCACCGCCGTTCCCGCCGATGCACATTTCTGCGGCACGCCAATAACATGAGTTAACTGGATGCTGCTATTGACAAGCGACCAATCTATCCGCCCGTCTGCGTTGGTTTGGTGGTGTTAGTGGATGACGCCGGCGCGTATGGCTAGTGCGACTATTTGTACGCGGTTGCGGGCGCCGAGTTTTTGACCGATGTGTGTGAGGTGGGTTTTGACTGTCAGTGGGGATAGGTTCAGGGTGTGGCCGATCTGTTTGTTGGATTGGCCGGCGGCGACGAGTCGGAGTACCTGGAGTTGCCGGGCGGTCAGTTGGTGGGGGCTGTTGTCAGGGGTGGCGACCTGGGTGGCGATGGCTAGGATCGGTATGAGAGTCCGGTCGGCGTCGGTGTCGCGTGCGGCCGTTGGGTGGGAGTTGTTGGTCGGGACCGGAGGGGATGCGGGTTTGCGTAGGTAGGCTTGGGCGCCGGCGTGCAGGGCCCGTTGCGCGATGTCCGGGTCGGTGGACGCGGTGAGCACGACGATTCGTGGCCAGCCGTGGCGGCGCAGTTCGGTGATCAGGTCGATCCCACTGCCATCGGGAAGTTCGAGCTCAAGGATCGCCAGATCGCACGGGCCGGTGGCCAGTGCCTGTGCTCGCGCTTGGGCCACGGTGGCGGCCGAGTGGACGGTGCCGGTTCCCATGCGGATGAGCCGGGCGGTGATCGTCTGCTTCCACTGGGGATGGTGGTCGACCAGCAACACTGACGACAGTGCGTCCGGTAGTGGTGGCGACGGTAAGTCGGTGGAGGTGACGAGTTCGTGAAGTCCGTCTCGGATGTCGAACCAGTCTGATTCGACCTGGGTGCGGTCGGGTTGAGCGGGGTCGTCACGGGTGCGGGCTGCAGTGGACCGGCCCTGTCGGTGACACAGGTCGGTGGCTGTTTGCGCGGCCAGGGTGATGACGCAGCGGATATTGTCCTGCGGGGCTCGGGATTGCCGAGTAGGCCACTGAGCGAGCAGGACGGCATAGGCATCCTGGGTGGCGCGCCGAGCGATCGCGGGTTGGTCGGTCTTCCGCAGGGCGAGGGTCAGTGTCTGCCGCACCGTCGCGGCGTAGAACACCTCGAAGGAGCGCGGAATCACGGTCGTGGTGTGCAGTGGTGGTGGATGTCCAGGGCGCACCATGAGTGGGTCACCTTCAATGCTCGTGCAGGCCACGTCAGGTGTTGTGGCCCGCCCAACGGGGTGACCGGCGCGAGCGGGGGCCACAACGGGTGGACCGGCTGGAGGGCCAGCCGGTCACGACTGGGTGGCCGGGGGATCGGGGTTGGTGGGCCGAGATCCGTCTTCGGGTGAGTCACCTGGCCGGCCGTTGGTGCGGTCGAGTCCGAATCAATCCGCGCCTCGGCGACCGGGGCATGGATTGCAACCTTGGAAATACAGTCAAGATTTCCCGGCGCACCGGTACCGGCGCCACGAACGGTGCCGCCACATACTCGCCACCCCCTGCGCCCAGTAAGACCGATACGGCGATAGCGTCAACGACGCAGACCTCGGCGGATCTGCAGATCAGGTAACGATACTTGCGTCTATGCATTCCACAATCCCCGAACTGAGACTGCCGCACAGCAGAGCACTTACACACGCAACAACGCCTACAGAGGGCAATGCGATGGAATCGCGTTTGTCGGCACCGAGCCTCGACGAGGCGACGGTATGTATGACACGTGAGAACTCAGTGCCTCAATCCGGTCGAACCATCTTTACGCGACGACCACCAGCATAGTTGCAGTGTTTGCCCACGTCGCACGATCGAGTAAACTTCACCTGATTAGGTGACGCGGCCCCGGAGACTTGCTACCGTCGGTGGCAAGATCATGTCTTGATGAGGAACTCAGCGCAGGCCAAGGAGATCGCGCGGGTCATCACCCGTCCGGTATCTTCGAGGTCAACCACCCTCTGCCGGCACACTGCGCGCCGTCCAGGCGCTGGACCACTGCAGACCGTCGGTTCGGACTGGGAACACCGAAACCGGGACATGACTCGGAATCGACCACGTAAGCATCGGGTCGCTGCCTAACGGCTTGGTCTGGTCCATCCGATCGGTGGCCGTCCCGGAAGTCGGATTGTGGCCATCCCAGCCTGGTGCTCGACGGGCACCGCAACCGCAACCCCGGGGAGACAGAAGAGCCGTATGCGCAGCTCGGATCGTGTTTGACACCGTTGACCGGATAGGTGGGGAGCCGGGGGCGTTGTGTGTTCCTCGGCCCCTGCAGAGGTGACGCTGCAGGTGTTCAAACCGACCTCCTTAAATCGACCTTGAATACCCTTCGTCCGTTCGCGACACCGCCGGGGCGTGGGATCTATTCGTCGAGTTCGTGCTTCTCTTATCTGGCCTTGTCGTCATGGGATGGCAATAGCATCTGTCGCGACGCTCTGTGCCCGAGAGAGCGAATGTCCTTTGCGCACAGAGCCAGGCAATGTCGATCTGGAGTTCCTCGGCCCGAGGTTCATTCCGCTAGGATCAAGGCCTGTCAACCATGATCGGAGGGTAGTCGCTGAGCGGGCGGATGTTCGCGGCAAACGGTAGCAATGCATCGGTACAAGTTCGCACTTGTCCGCGGCGGGCTTGTACTGCATGTGGGCGAAACTGTCCCGAAAGTGTGATAGCTCTGTTCTCGAATGGGGGAACGACCCAGGCGGAGGGCCTGGCGGGTATACCGTGGGTAGTTCTGGAGTCGCACCATCATCGGAACGTGTAAAGTGTCTGTGCAGGTGCACGGGACGGCAGTGATCGCCCGGGATGAAGCCGCAAGCCCGGTCGGCGATCACGAGGACCACTCGCTCCGTTGGAGAATTGGGCCGCGTCGGGCGGGGTGCACTCTGGGAGAAGACAGCTGCCGAGCAGGAACCTCGGCCAGGTGCCGACCGGGAGAGAGCCGATACCGATAACCAACCCGTTGACCAGGAGCTTCACACCGCCGCTGACGCCACGGCCGAGTTGAAGGTCGACAAGTTGCCCCTTCCGAGTCCGCCGCAACGCATACGTCAGCCTCGCCCAGGCGCCGGCCGAGGGGAGGGGCCGGCCGCGCACAACGCTGCGC
>NZ_DASZCQ010000239.1:0-8520 GCF_035942955.1 Actinophytocola sp.
GTGCCCGTCAATCGGGCACTTCCGCGCCGAACCCATGATCTTCACCCGGCTAGTCGAGGACCGCAAGCGCGTCGATCTCGACCAGGATGCCGGGTGGGAGTCCAACGTAGACAGTGGTCCTGGCCGGGTAGGGCTCGGTGAGGAACTCCTTGTAGGCCTCGTTCATCTCCGCGGCGTGCGCCGTGTCGGTGAGGTAGACGCGCATCATCACCACGTCGTCGAAGGTGGCGCCGCCGGCCTCGAGCACGGCCCGGATGTTGCGCATCGACTGGCGGGTCTGCTCGGCGACCGTGCCCTCGAGGATCTTGCCGGTCGCGTGGTCGACCGGGACCTGGCCGGCCACCTGCAGGATGTTGCCCTTGCGGATGCCCGGCGAGAGGGGCACGGGCGGGGGCGCGGCGCCTTCCGGCTTGATCGAGGTCCTTGGCACTATGTCTCCTTCGCGATCGGGGACCAGCCGCATTCCGCCGAGGCCTTGGCGGCGGCGCTGAGCAGATCCGGGACGAGCTCGAGCAGGCCGTCAAGATCCAGTATGACCTCCGGAACTGACAGCGACATCGCGGCAAGGACCTCACCCCGGGTGCCCCGGATGGGCGCGGCGACGCAGTGGATGAAGGCCTCGTGCTCGGCGTCGTCGACCGCATAACCCCGCTCGGCGACCAGGGCCAGCTCCGCCAGGTACCCCTCGGGCTCGGTGATCGTGTTGGCGGTCAGCTTCGGGTAGCTCATCGACAGCGCGATCGCCCGGCGCTCGGGCTCGGGCATGGCGGCCAGCAGGACCTTGGCGACCGCGGTGCAGTGCAGCGGGGCGCGCTTGCCGATCCGCGAGTACATCCGCACGTTGTGCCGGCTCTCGTACTTGTCGATGTAGATCACCTCGCCGGCCTCGTAGCTGGCCAGGTGCACGGTGTGCCCGGTGGCGGCGTTGAGGTCGCGCAGCGCCGGCTCGACCAGCCGGCGCACGTCGCGGTCCTCGAGCGCCCGGTGCGCCAGGTCGAACAGCGCGGTGCCGAGCCGGTAGTACCGGATGCCGTCGCGCTGCACGAACCGGTGCGACTCCAGCGTGCGCAGCAGCCGCAGCACGGTCGACTTGTGCACGCCGGCCCGCTCGGCGAGCTGGTCGAGCGTCCGCGGACCCTCGGCAAGACCGTCCAGCACGGTCAACGCCCGGTCCAGGCTCTGGCTCATCCCGACATTCTCCAGTCCGCCCAGGTCCGCTCGTCGGCCGCGAGCAGCTCGGCGACCACGTCGTCGGGCAGCGGGATGCCGACGTCCTCGTGGGTGCGCAGCGACACCGCGGCCTGCAGGTGCCCGGCGCGCAGCCGGCGCCGGGGTGACTCCCCGGCGAGGGTGGCGGCCAGGAAGCCGGCGGCGAACGCGTCCCCGGCGCCGATCGGCTCGACCACGTCCACCCGCAGCGCGGGCTCGAACACCGCGTCGAGGTCCGCCCCGGTCGCCGGATCGCGCTCGATCATCGTCGCGCCCCGCTCCCCCTGCTTGATCACCAGCGTGTCCGGGCCGGGCAGCAGCGCCCTGATCCCGGCCGGGTCCCCGGTGCCCCACACCGCCTCGGCCTCGTCCGCGCCCACCAGGGTGAGGTCCGCGGCGTCGGCCAGCTCGCGCAGCACCGCCCGGTCCTTGCCGCGCCACAGCACAGGCCGCCAGTTGACGTCGAACGACACCCGGTGCGTGCGCCGGGGCGCGGCGAACAGCGCGCGCGTCAGCGCAAGGCAGCTGCCCGAGATCGCCGGCGTGATCCCGCTGGTGTGCAGGATGCGGACGCCGTCGAGGTCCAGCTTGTCGAGCAGCTCCGGGCCCATGGCCGACGCGGCGGACCCGGCCCGGTAGTAGCGGACCGAGCCGGACTCCTTGAAGTACAACCCGGTCGGACGCAGCGGATCAATGTCCACACCGGACACGTCCACTCCGGACGCCGCGACCGCCGACACCACCGCCCGGCCGAGCGGGTCGTCGCCGACCGCGCTCACCCAGCCGGCGCGCACGCCGAGCAGGGCCAGGTTGCACGCTACATTGGACTCGGCCCCGCCCACCGTGCGGATCCAGGTGCGCACGCGATCCGCCGGTCCGTCCTCGCCCGGCACGAACAACGCCATGGACTCGCCGAGGCACAGCACCTGCACCTGTCGCATCCTCGCTTCCGATTGACGGTCCGGCACCGAGATGCTACACAACATCACGTCACATCGTGCAATACGCGTTGCAGATAACGCAATGCTGTCCTGTCATGTGACAGCGCGGCCGCCAACGCGGGTACGGAGCGCGCCCTCGGCCGAAGGCCCGCTATCGCGGTGGCAGGGCTCCGACCAGCGGAAGGCGAGGCTCAGTGCGTATGAGCTCTCGCGACGCGATTGCGTCGCGCGCCAGGTCGCGGAAGAGTGGTGCGGATGGCGGGAATCCGGATCGAGCCCGGCAAGATCGACAAGGACGCCGTCGCGGCCATCCTGAGCGAGCCGATCGACTGGCGGCACAAGGGAATGCCGGCCGCGGTCGCCGGGATGACGATCGGCTCGGTCGCCGAGCGGCGGCTGCGGCTGTTCCACGACGGATTCGTCGGCCCGCTGCTCGTGCTGGACGGGCCCGCGCTCGAGCACAACCTCGCGACGATGGCGGCGTGGTGCGCCGCGCGGGGTGTCGCGCTCGCGCCGCACGGCAAGACCACGATGGCGCCGCAGCTGTTCGCCCGCCAGCTCGAGCACGGCGCGTGGGGCATCACCACCGCCACCGCCAGCCAGCTGCGGGTGTACCGGGCGTTCGGGGTCAGCCGGATCATGCTGGCCAACCAGCTTGTCGACCCGGCCGCGCTGCGCTGGCTGGCCGCCGAGCTGGACCGGGATCCGGAGCTGGAGCTGGAGCTGTTCTGCTGGGTGGACTCCGAGCGCGGGGTCGCGCTGATGGACGAGGCGCTGCGCGCGGCCGGCGCCCGCCGGCCGGTCGACGTGCTGGTCGAGCTGGGCGGCGCCGGCGGGCGGACCGGCGCGCGGGACCTGCCGACCGCAATCGGCGTGGCCAGGGCCGCGGTGGCCAGCCCGGTGCTGCGGCTGGTCGGCGTCGGCGGGTACGAGGGCGTGCTCGCGCAGGAGACCACGGCCGACGATCTGTCCAGAGTGGAGGATTACCTGGCGCGGCTGCGGGAGCTGACCGTCGAGCTCGCCGGCCTGTTCGAGGACCGCGAGCGAGTGATCGTCACGGCCGGCGGCAGCGGCTACTTCGACCTCGTCGCGGAGGCGATCAACGGACCGTGGCCGGACGGCCTGCCGGTGCTGCCGGTGCTGCGCAGCGGCGCCTACGTCACGCACGACGACGGGCTCTACCGCCGGACTTCGCCGCTGGGCGAGCGTCCGCGGACCGACGCGGCGCCGTTCCGGTCGGCGCTGCGGGCATGGGCGCAGGTGTCGTCCCGGCCGACCGCCGATCTTGCGCTGCTGACCATGGGCAAGCGGGACGTGCCGTACGACGTCGATCTGCCCGTCCCGCAACTGATCCGGGCCGGCGGGGTGGCCGCTCCCCTGCCCGGCTGCCGGGTCACCAAACTCATGGACCAGCACGCCTTCCTCGCCATCGGGCCGGAGGCCGACCCGCGGGTGGGTGACTGGGTCGGGTTCGGCCTTTCGCACCCGTGCACCACGTTCGACAAGTGGCAGCTGATCCCGGTGGTCGACGCGGACGGGGAGACCGTGGTCGACCTGATCCGCACCTACTTCTAGGAGTCCGAAGTGGACATCGTGGTGCGTGGAGCGCTCGTCGTGGACGGCACCGGCTCGCCGGGCCGCCGCGCGGACGTCGGCATCCAGAACGGGCGGATCGCGGCCGTCGGCGCCGGGCCGTCCGGCAACCGGGTGATCGACGCCGAGGGTCTGGTGCTGGCGCCCGGGTTCATCGACATGCACTCCCATTCGGACATTCAGGTGCTGGCCAATCCGGACCACCTGGCCAAGATCTCGCAGGGGGTCACACTGGAGGTGCTCGGCCAGGACGGCCTTTCCTACGCCCCGGTCGACGACCGCACGCTCGACGGCCTGCGCGCGCAGCTCGTGGGGTGGAACGACGACCCGCCCGGTTTCGACTGGTCCTGGCGCGGCGTCGGCGAGTACCTCGACCGGCTGGACCGCGGCATCGCGGTGAACGCCGCGTACCTGCTGCCGCAGGGCACGATCCGGATGCTGGTCGTGGGCTACGAGTCCCGCCGCCCGACCGGGTCCGAACTGGACGCGATGCGCGAGCTGGTCGCGACCGGCATGGCCGAGGGCGCCATGGGCATGTCCTCCGGCCTGACCTACACGCCCGGGATGTACGCCGACACCGACGAGCTGGTCGCGCTGTGCGAGGTGGTCGGCCGGCTCGGCGGGTACTACAGCCCGCACCACCGCAGCTACGGGGCCGGCGCGCTGGAGGCGTACGCCGAGATGGTCGACGTGTCCCGGCGCTCGGGCTGCCCGCTGCACCTCGCGCACGCCACGATGAACTTCCCGGTCAACGCCGGCCGCGCCGGTGAGCTGCTTGCCTTGCTGGACGAGGCGATCGCCGACGGCTGCGACGTCTCCCTCGACACCTACCCGTACCTGCCCGGCGCCACCTACCTGTCCGCCCTGCTGCCGAGCTGGGCGGCCGAGGGCGGTCCGGACGCGACACTCGCCCGGCTGTCCGATCCGGACACTCGGGAACGCATCCGGATCGACCTCGAGGAGGTCGGGTCGGACGGCTGCATGGGCGTGCCGGTGGACTGGGCCTGGATCGAGATCAACGGGGTACGCCGGCCGGAGAACGCCCAGCTGGTGGGGCACAGCGTCGCCGAGTCCGCGCGGCGGGCCGGCCGGCCGCCCACCGAGTTCTTCTTCGACACGCTGATCGCCGAGCGGCTCGGCACGTCCTGCCTGATGCACGTGGGCCACGAGGACAACGTACGGACGATCATGCGGCATCCCGTGCACACCGGCGGCAGCGACGGGCTGCTGGTCGGCGAGCGGCCGCATCCCCGGGCCTGGGGCACGTTCCCCCGCTACCTCGGCCACTACGTCCGCGAGCTGGGCGTGCTCGGCCTGGAGGAGTGCGTGTCGCACCTGACCGGCCGGGCGGCTCGCCGGCTGCGGCTCACCGACCGCGGCCTGATCCGCGAGGGCTACGCCGCCGACCTCGTCCTCTTCGACCCCGACACCGTGGCCGACACCGCCACCTTCGACAACCCCCGCCAGCCCGCGACGGGAATCCCCTACGTGCTGGTCAACGGCGTCCCGGTGATCGACGACGGCCGGCCCACCGGCGCCCTGCCCGGCCACTCGATCCGTAGACAACCGTCGTAAGTCCTTTGTGGGGCTATAGCACACAAAGACTCACGACAGCCGACCAGGAGCAAAGCATGGATCTGCTCGACGAGCTGCGTTCCCGGCGTGCGCTGTGCATCGTGCGCGCTCCGGAGATTCCCGATCCGGTCGGGTTGGCCGGGGCGCTGGTCGAGGGCGGCCTGCCGATCATCGAGTTCGCGCTCACCACGCCGGGCGCGCTCGGGCTGATCGAGCGGGTGTCCGCAGTGGACGGTGTGCTGCTCGGTGCGGGCACGGTCATGTCCGGGCAGCAGGCGAGGGACTCGATCGCCGCCGGGGCGAGGTTCCTGCTCACGCCGGGGATCCGGCTCGACGTGGCGGCCGAGGCGGTCCGGCAGAACGTGCCGGTCGTGCTCGGCGCCATGACCCCCACCGAGGTGGCCACGGCCGTGGACGCGGGCAGCACCGCGGTCAAGGTGTTCCCGGCCGCGCGCCTCGGACCCGCCTACTTCAAAGATTTGCACGGTCCGTACCCGGGGCTCCCGCTCGTGGCCACCGGCGGCCTCGATGCCGGCAACGCCGCGAAGTTCCTGGCGGCGGGCGCGGTCGCGGTGACGGCCGGCAGCGGGGTCGTCTCCCCCGCGCTCGCCGCCGAGTCGCGGTTCGCCGAGATCCGCCAGCGGGCGGCGGAGTTCGTCGCCGCGGTCGCCACCGGCTGACCGGGAGGCGACCCAGTGTCTATTGTGTACATCGGAAGCTTCTCCTCGCTCGGCGACCCGCCCGGTCGGGGGCTTGAGGTCGGCGAGGTGGACCGGCGCACCGGAGCGCTGACCCTGACCGGCGCCGTCGAGGGAGTTCCGGACGCGTCCTGGCTGGCCCTGTCCCTCGACCGCCACACCCTGTACAGCACCAAGGAGCTGCGGCCCGACGGTCAGGTCGCGGCGCTGTCGATCGCCGAACCGGCGCGTCCGGTGATGCTGAGCACCCGGCCGTCCCGCGGCGCCGGGCCGACCCACCTGAGCGTGCACCCCAGCGGGCGCTTTCTGCTCACCGCCAACTACACCGACGGATCCGTTGCGGTGCACCGGCTCGAGCGGGACGGGAGCATCGGCGAGTCCACGGATCTCGTCCGGCACACCGGCGCCGAGCGGGCGGCGCACGCGCACCAGGTGCTCACCGACCCAAGTGGACGGTGGGTGCTCGCGGTCGACCTCGGCGCCGACTCGGTCTACGTGTACCGGCTGGACCTCAACCGTGGCACGCTGCGGCAGTGCCGGCAGGTGCGGCTGCCGGCCGGCGCCGGCCCGCGGCACCTGGCCTTCCACCCGCACGGCCGGTTCGCCTACATCCTGGGCGAGCTGCGCTCGGAGATCACGGTCGCGGCCTGGGAGCCGGCCGCCGGGCGGCTCACTCCGGGCCAGGTGATCCCGACCGTCGGCCCGGACGCTCCCGGCCCGAGCTTCCCGGCGGAGGTGGCGGTGTCGCGCGACGGCCGGTTCGTCTACGCGTCCAACCGCGGCGAGAACGGCATCGCGATGTTCACCGTGCACGACTCCGGCCGCCGGTTGGAGCTCGCCGGCAGCACGCCGTCCGGCGGAGACTGGCCGCGGCACCTCACGCTCAGCCCGGACGAGCGCTGGATCTACGTGGCCAACCAGCAATCCCACGCGATCACCTGGCTGCCCCGGGACCCGGAGAGCGGCCGGCTCGGCGCGCCCGCCGGCTCGGCGCCGGTGAACAACGTGGGCGTCGTGCTGTTCCGGTAATGGTTTAGACCTTGTGCCGACGAACCGTGCCGGCCTACCATCCCTCATTGCTGCACATGAAACCGACGTTGCGCAGAATGCAACCGGAGGGTGGATGAGAGTCGCTCGTGCGCTGGCCGCCGCCGTACTGGGGGCGGCGGTCATCGCCTGCGCGCCCCCGCAGGCGAGCAACAACCAGCCACAGCAAGGCGAGCCGACCGGCGAGCTGAAGGTGTGGCTGTTCCAGGAGGCCAGCAACGGGCCCAAGGAGGCGGCGGTCGACGAGGCCACGAAGGAGTTCGAGGCCGCGCACCCCGGCGTCACCGTCAACGTCGAGTACCTGCCGGTCGACGGGCGCGCCACCCGGTTCAACGGCGCGTTCAACGACAAGAACAGCGCGCCGGACGTCGCCGAGTTCGGCAACACCGACCTGGCCGGCTACGTCGCCTCCAACGGGTTCGCCGACCTCACCAGCGATCTGGCGGCCTGGCCGGACGCCAAGGATCTGGTGCCGGCCGTCGCGGACACCGCGAAGATCGACGGGAAGTCGTACGGGATCCCGTGGTTCACCGGCACCCGGGCGCTGTACTACCGCACCGACATCCTCGCCGAGCTGGGCCTGTCCCCGCCGAAGACGCTCGCCGAGATCGCCGAGGCCGCCCGCCGGATCCACGCGGCCAAGCCGGACCTGTACGGGATCGCGGTCGGCGGCAGGTACCTGTTCGCGCTCCTGCCCTACATCTGGGCCAACGGCGGGGACATCGCCGAGCGCGACGGTGCACAGTGGACGGCCGCGATCAACAGCCCACAGGCGCGCGACGGGCTGCGGCAGTACGCCGAGCTGATCCGCGACGACATCTGCCCGCCGGCCAAGTGCGCGCAGCTGACCGGAAGCCAGTCGGTGACCGCGTTCGCCGGAGGCTCGGCCGGCATGACCATCGGCGGCGACTTCAACCGCAAGGCCATGGAGGCCGGCGCGGTGAAAGGCAAGTACGCCGTGGTTCCGTTGCCAGGCAAGGAGCCCGGCTCGATCGCCCCGGCGTTCGCCGGCGGCAACCTGCTCGGCGTGCTCCGCTCCAGCGCCAGGTACGCGCTGTCGCTGGAGTTCATCAAGCTGCTCGGCGGCAAGCGGTACCAGCGCACGATGTTCAAGGCGATGGGCAACATGCCGACGTTCTCCGACGTGCAGAACGAGATCGCCGGCAGCGACCCGTTCCTGTGGCCGTTCATCCAGACCGTGCAGGCCGGCACCCGGTTCGTGCCGGCCACCCCGGCCTGGACCAAGATCGACGCACAGGCGGTGATACCCACCGCGGTGCAACAGGTCGCGATCGGCGGCACGACCGTCGAGGCCGCGACCGATGCCGCCGCCGCCGAGATGAACAAGGCGTTCGGTAGCTGAACGTGGCGGCACCGCAGGTCCTCCCCGCCGCGCCGGATATTCGCACCCGGCCGGCGCGGCGGGGGGCCGAGGGGGAGACGTCGCGGCGCCGGCC